>NZ_JAOXHI010000009.1:0-32105 GCF_025779955.1 Mycoplasma enhydrae | reverse complement strand
GCTTTTAGAGAGCCTAAAAGAATCTTTAAAAACTGCTGAAGATAAAGCTAAGGGTGAAGAAGAAAGAATTAAAGGTATTATTGAAGAAATTGATAGAAAACTTCAAGAAACAGCTCAAAAACTTCAAACTGCTAAAAATGCTGAAGGAAAATATGATACTTCTGTAATTGCACTTGATGCTTTAAATACTCAAATCACTCAAAATAATGATTATCAAACAGACCTAAAAAAGGATGCTAAAAATAAAACTCCTAAAATTACAGCTAAATTAGAGGAACTAAAAAATAAAACAACTGAAGCCAAAACTAAACATGATGACTTAGTAAACAAAAATACTCAATTGAAATCTGAAGTAGAAACTAAATTATCTGATGCTCAAAGTTCATGAAATGCAGCTAGAACAGATTTAGATGCAGCTATAGCAAACAAGAATGAAACTAAACTAAAAGAAATAAAAACTGCTTTAGAAGCTTCATTAGAATTAGCTAAAGCTGCTAAACAATTCGCAACTGATAAAGATTATGATACATTTAGAATAAATTCAGAAACTTTAATAAATGATATAGAAAGAGACCTAGATAAAATAAAAGAAGCTCTAGAAGGTGTTGAAAGAGACAGAATTGCTAAAGTTAAGGAAAAACTTGAAACTGTTATTAAATCTCTAGATGATTTAATTAAGAAAAATGATCATGCTAATAAATATGACAGTACAAGAGCATATGTAACTCAATTAAATAATTTAATCAATACCATTGAAAATGATGTTTATGATATATACAACAAACCAGAAAATACTAGTGTTGCTGAACTAAATCAAAAATTAACAGAACTTAAAAATAAACTTGATGAAGCTAAAAGACATTCTGAAGCACAAACTAAAGCAGCTGATAATATCAAAAAAGCTCATGATACAGCATATGAAAATTGAAAAAATAATGAATATAAACAAGCTCAAGATGCTGATAATGCTAACCCTCAAACTGCAGTTGAAATCCTTAAAGTTGTTCAAAAATATGAATCAGCTAAAGAAAAGCTTTTAGAATTAATGAATAAAGCTCAAACTCAAGAGTATATCGAAAACAATACAGCTCAAACAAACGATAAAACTGATATTGAAAATAGAATTAATGCCTTAAATGCTTTAGCTATTCAAAAAGGCGAAGAACAACAACTTAAAGATCAAGCTCAATATCTAATCGATAACTTAAATTTATTTTATGATAAATTGAAAGATGAAGAAAATTTTCAAAAAATTGAAAATATGTTAAATCTAATAGGTCCTGAAATTATTAATAGGTCAAATAATTTTATAGAAAACAATAAAAATAAAGATTTCTTAAAAACTATAATTGCTGAATTAAAAACTATTACTAAAAAAGTTGAACAGTTAGTTAAACAAAAAGTTGAATTTATTGAAAACGCCAAAAAAGCAAATAAAGCTAAATTTGAGGAATTAAAACAAAAACGTCTTGATGCATATGATTTATTGCATGCTTATAAAAAAGAGACTAATATAACTGATGAAGAGTATTTAAATCTATATCGTGACAAAATTCAAAAGATAATTAAAACTTTTGATGAATTATCTAAAGAAATAAGCGATTTATATGCTAAAACTCTAAGTCAAGGTGACAATATTTCGAACCAAATAGGACATGAAAAAGCAGAATGGGCATATGATATTACTTATGCAAATATGCATTTATTGGCTCCTAAACCTTCAATTAGAGGTTCTTTTAAAGCGCCTAGATTTATAACTAAAAGTGATTTTGAATTTCAAATTGATCCAACTAAATATCAGGCATTAGTAGAAAGAATGACCATTGATGATTTAAGTGGCTCAGTATATATAAGATTAAAAATACTTCTTAATGCCAATCAAGGTGTTTTAATTTCAAAAGAATATAAACTAACAACACAACCATATGTAGCAACTATATTTAAAAACTTCAGACCAAAAAATGATGTAGTAGATTCATTAGAAGATGTCAAAAATGATCTATTATCTGGCGGTTCTAGTCAAGAACGCATTAATACTTTGAAAAAATATTTTGAATGAGATAATGATTTATTACCAGATGAAGAGCTATTTAGTATTGAAGTTTCTGATGAAGATACAATAGCACTTAATTTATATACAAGGATTAGTAGATCTGCTGGAATATATAATGAAGGTAATTCGAGTTATAATTCAAAACACCATTACCCTATGGGTCTAAAAGACAAAATCAATGAAAACCGTAAAAGATGAATTGAACAAAATTATAGAAAATTTGCTTCTGCAAACTTATGAGAAGTGTTGGATAAAAAAAATCGACTTTCGCAATTAAGTGTTGATGATGTAAGATTAAAAAATATGCCTGTCCAATTACCTAAAGGAATGGAATTTAAAAAATTCTTTATTTCTCCTAATGAAAATGAAGGTAGCATTAAAATTGTTTATAAAATAATTGATCATAATAATAATGCTAATGATAAAACTTATCAAACAGCTGAGCTTACTGGACTTCAAAAATACATTCCAAAAGTAGAAGTGGTATTTACTGATAGATTTCTAAAAGTAGGAGAAGTTTCAAATTATATTTATACACTTGGGCAATTATTTCAAAGATTAATTCATACTACCCCTTATAAAGATATTAAAAGTGATCGATTTTTACAAGATCATAGATACAATATTTGATATTTTGGCAAACTTTATTCTGCACCTGGAGAACCAAAAGCAGAAAATATAAATGTTAAATATTCAGATAATAAATATGGCGTAATAATTAGTTATGATGTCACTTATGAGGCAATAACTGGGCGTTATTATGACCCCTATGATGATCAAATTAAGTTACAAATACGAAATAAAATAGCTAGAGTAAATGATCATTATTTTGATTTTCACCTACTAGCAAAAGCACTTGCTTTTGCAAGTGTAAGCACTCATGGTTTAAAACCAGATCAATGGACAATTGAAAAATTACAAACTAGTTTCCCTGGAACAGAAATTGATGGAAATAATGATATATATAAAGATTTTGTAAAAAAACAAAAATCATTCATGCAAAATTCTAAGAGCTCTTATTTTGCTAGATTGGTAGAACAAAATAAATTTAAATCTGGAGAAATTCCTTCAAATATCGAAATACAAAAAGAGCTTGTTAGAGAATGAAAACAGTGAACGAAAATTTTATCACCATTATTGGATGAAATTATAAGAACAACTTCTGCAAATGAAAAACACAAAATTCAAAGAAAAGTAAGTGATATAAGAAAATGAGGATATTTAACCCCGCACATTCAACACGAAATTTCGTTCAGGAAACTCCTTGTTTTCGTAACTGACAATGATAATACGCTTGATGAAAACTTCTTTAATGTTTAAGAATTTAATATAAAATAAAACAAGTTGATTTAGCTTTAAAAGGCTAAATCAATTTTTTGTGCTTGAAAAATTTTGAAATATAAAAACATCTCGTTTGTGTGGAGATGTTTTTATTATATATATTAAGACTATTTATCTTTCTTTTCTGGAGTCTTTTTTTCAGCTTCTTCAATTAGTTTTAAAACTGCGTTTAGAGCTTCTGTTTGTGCTTTATATTCATCATCAGTAACTTTGTCACCTTTGTCTGTTATAACTTTTTTGGCTGCAGCAACTGAATCTATTCATGCTTTTTTAGTAGCATCTTCAAGTTTTGAAGCCTTGATTTTATCTTCAACTTTCTTTAAAGTTTTTTCGAATTCTTTTTTAGCAGTATTTGAACATGATACTGCTGCAAGAGGAACAACTGCAGCTGAAGCTACTCCCATTAATGAGAATAATATTTTTTTATTTTTCTTCATAATTTTTCCTTTCAAGCCATTATTTTACTATATGTTTTTTTTTTTTTTTTTAAGTTTTTTATTGTTTTATTGATATTTAAAACACTAAATGCTTAAAAATAGGCTAAATATAGGCACTTAATATAAAAATATGCTTTTTAAAAAAACTAAATAAAAGTTAATTATTTTGCTAAAGCACCCATAGGATCTCAAGGTGCTACAGTTATAACTTCAGAATTTTCATAAATGTCTAAAGCTTCTTTTGATAGATAACTTTTATCAACCATTATTTGATATGTAAATTCATCAAATCATTGGTCTGACATTGAAAATACTCCTTCACGTCCAATCTTAGTACCTCAAGAGTTTTCAACTTGTCAATTTATAGGATTACCTTCTTTATCTAAATTAACGCCAGTAAACACCATTGCATGAGTTAGTAATGATTCACCATATTCTAATCTCTTGCCCTTTGTTCATTTTGGAAAATAACCATATACATCTTCATATTTAAACATTTCATGATCCATAATCCCAACAATACTTTGGCTCATTTTACCAACATCACATCCAAATCAAACAGGTTCACCATTTTTAATTGATTCAATAGCCATTTTCTTTAATTCATTTATTGGTAAGTTTAAGTGTTTTATTTGTTTGCCTTCTACTACATTTCCTAAATATTTAATAGTATATGTTTTATTATATGGTTTATCTATAGTTGGAGAGTTTATTACACTAACCTTATTATCCAAGTTTCAGCCTACCACATTTTTAAAGAATTGTTGAGGACTCATGGTTTCTAATCTATGATATTTTCCATCCTTATCTTCATATTCAAAGTTAACTACTTTAGGAGGATTTCCTAAAGATTTAACTAAAATATTATATACATAATATAAATAATTTTCTTTTAAAGCATTAAGTTTATTAAGATCTTTTGACTTTTTATATTCTTCTCTTATTTCAAAAGCAAAGTATCTTAGCATTGAAACTAAATATGAATTCATATTATATGTATTAGAAGAACTAAAAGTTTCTGGCATATGATCTTTAGGTACTATTCCATATTTATTTAAAATAGCACTAAACATATCTCATTGTCCACCATCTTCTAATGGTGATTTTAATAGATGACTTACTACCCTTGAATCTGTTTGTTCATTTACAGTATCAATTATGGCATCTAAAAAATAATTAGATCTTTCTAGTTTGTCTCAAAAAAGTGTGTATGTCTGCGAAAACTCTGTTGTTTTTAAATCAAACTTTTCCATAGTTTTTACTCTTGCTGTATTAAGAGCAGCAAACATTCAACATCTTCCACTTTGTTTTTGTTCTGTTACATTACCTTTTTTAGTGGTATGTGAAAATTGAAAATTATGTCTTCTTAAAGCATCTTGGTTAATTGAAGCTTCTTTAATTCCTACTTTGGCGACCGCATTTTCAACAGCTTTATTAGTAGCATCTGAATTATATTTTTCGCTAAATTTTTTTAGCAGTTTTTCATTTATCATAATATAAACCTTTCTATTTATTATTAATAATTTAATATTAAATATTAATTAATTATAGTATTTTTAGTCTCAAAACATTTAAAGATATTAAACTCTCAAGCATTTGATATAATTTTTATTAATTAATTTATATTATTTAAATGTTAAAGTTAGGAAAATAATTTATGGAAAACAATAAAATATATATTTTTGGATATGCCACAATTCAAGACCCAAGATTTTATGAAAAATTTATTTCAAAACACACTCTAAAAAGACCAGCCATTTTAAATGGTTATGTTAAATGCATAGATTCGGAAAATAATTTTTTAATAAAAAAAGATAATTCGGGTCACATTGATGGCTGGCTTTTTGAAGTTTCAAAAGAAGAACTTTTTACAATTGATCGTTGAAATAAATACCCTCATTATCAACGGCACACAGTAAATGTGCTAGCAACTGATAAAAATGAAATTATTGAAAATGTTGAAATTTATACAAAACTAGAGCTTGGCGAAGTATTTTTAGCACCTGAAGATAAAGAGATATTACAAAAACTATATGTAAATGAAAAAGAACTAAATTCTTTTTTAAAACTAGAAGACATGAACAAAAACTCAAATTTACTTGATAAAAGCATTATTTTCAAATTAAATGATGCGGATTTTAACAAAATTAAAAATGTAAGCCACCCATATATGGTTTTAGTAATAGAAGATGTTATTAAAAAACAATACTTATTTGAACACTATGCTTTAATTCCATTAAAACTAGATGGAATGAATTATGCACTGCTAGTATCGTTTGCTCAAAATAATGGTTTGAATTGTAAGTTTTATTATGATTCATGAGAAAACGATAAATTTAATGCTTCTTTAAATATATCTTGAAAACCATTATATGATTTTGATGGCAGCTTTATAGCTAAGCTAAAACCTGATAAATATATTAATTTAAAATGAGATCCTAACATTAAAATGCCAAAACTTGGTGGTTACAATGACAAAACATTTGAATATGTTATTTCTGATTTTGATATTGATCCATTTAAGAGACTAAATTTAATAATTGGCATTCTAAAAGAATATAAAAACTTAAAATAAATATGATAGATAAAACTGAAATTGCTAATGTACCTTCTAAGCCTGGTGTTTATTTTTGAAAAGATAAAAATGACCAAATTATATATGTAGGTAAAGCCAAAAACCTAAAAGCAAGGATGAAACAATATTTTGATCCGCAAATGCTTAATTCTTATAAAACACCCAAAATGCTACAGGAGATAGCATCTTTTGAAATTACAGTTCTAAACACCGAAAAAGAAGCTTTAATGTTTGAAAGACAAAGCATTTTAAAATATAAACCATTTTATAATGTCCTATATCCTTCCCAAACATCTTTTCCTTATTTATGTATTAAAAAAACTAAACATGAATTGGTAATTAAAATAGTGTCTAAATATAAAAAAACCAAGGACACAATTTTTTATGGTCCTTTGGTTTCTAATATTTCATATAAACCCCTAGAAAAATACCTAATTCATTTGCTTTTATCTAAGGATGGAATGATCGTTAAAAAACAATCTCAAGAATTTATTAACGAGGGCTTTGAATTAGCTAAAAAACTTATGAAATTCGATAGGTCTTTTAAAAAAGAATTAGACAACAAAATTTTAGAAGCAATTGACAATCGTCAATATGATTTAGCCAAAGAATATAATGATGTTTTGCAACTAATAACTAAAAAAGATGACACTCAAAATATTGAACTAAAAACAAATCAAAATTTTGATGTTATTGGTTTTTTTGAACAAGATTCAATTTTATTTATTACTATTATGAACTATCGCAGTTCGGCTTTAATTAATAAAACTGATTTTGCTTCAGAGATTAAAATTTCAAAAGAAACAAGTATTAATGAGTTTCTTAACCACTATTATCATTTTAATGAATTACCAGATTTTATTTTGTTTCCAGAAAATTATATTTTTAAAGAACTTGATTTAATTAATTTAATTAAGACACAATTAACTAAACAATATAGAACTTTAGTTGATATAGCAAATGATAATGCTAGAAGCAATTTACAAGCTAAAATTCAAAATTTCATTACTAAGCAAAAAAATCTTGAAACTACTATTGAACGTCTTTCTTCAATTCTTGGCACTAGTGCAAAACGACTAGTTATATTTGATAATTCCTTTTTAAAAGGTACTGATGAAGTAGTTGGAGAGGCTTGTGTTTATATTAACGGATTATTATCCAAGGCTTTAAGTAGAGCATTTATATTGAAAAAAAACAATTCTCGTAATGCTGATGTGGAATATATGTATCAAAATGCTGAAACTTTTTTAAGTGAATATCACAAATTAGTAGATTTAATTATTGTTGATGGTAATCAAAACCAAATTAATGAAGTTAAAAGAGTATGTCAAAAATACAATTTAAATAAACCTATTTTTGGTTTAATTAAAAATGATAAACACCGCACTAAAGTTTTAGTTGATATTAATAATCAAGAAATTAATATACCGTATGAAGATGTATTTAATTTTTTAGGCTCAATTCAAATTGAAGTGGATAAATATGCCAAAAATTATTTTAATAAAAGACATCGTTCTAAAATGTTTAATAACCCCTTAAAAAATATTAATGGTATAGGAGAAAAAACTATTAATAAACTATTAGATTTTTTTGGAACATATAATAATATCATTGAAGCTTCTTTAGAAGAACTATCCAAAGTAATAAGTTTAAAACTTGCTAAAAAAATAAAAGAAAATTTTTAGTTTTAAAAAACCTTGACAGCATTTAATGTCAGGGTTTTTAAAATACATTTTAAATGTGTAATTGCTATTTATTAATTTCAGTAACTAAAAGATTTAAATCATAAAAATCATCATATGATATTTCAATATCAACAGGAACACCAAATTCTAGGTCTTGTTTTTTATCATCATTGATAAATCAACCTGTATCTTGTGAACTGATAATTGTTGAAGTACCATCCTGTAAAACAATAGGTATTATAGATGCAGTTCCACCACCTGATTTTTGACCAATAATTTTAGCGATTTTAAGTTCTTTAGAAGCAGCTGCAAACATATTAGCGGCACTAAAGGTATTTTTGCCAGTTAAAATAAAGTAATTAAATTGACTGAAAGCATCATCGTCATTAAAGTTATTATCTTTGTTTGCATCAATTTGATATGTGGTGGTTGAGTTTATATTTCATAAAGTATCAAGAGAATGAGTTTTAATGTCTTTGTTTGTAAGTAAGCCAAGTGTTCTTAGCATTGCTCCAATATTTCCCCCACCATTTTGTGAAATATCAAATACAACATTTTTCACTTGAGGGTGCTTCGTTGCAATAGTATCTAATTTTTCTCTAATAGTTTCAAATGTATCTTTACCATAATCAGGTAATTTTAGATCTTTATCAGCAGCAGCATGAAATTCATCAAAAATAATATAAGCAGTATTATCTTTAATTAAGAATTTTTTGGCATCATGTTGTTCTTGCAACGTTTTACGAGCTTGCTTAAGCTTATTGCTTATTCTAGTTGATTCTTTAAATTCTTCACTCTTATTTCTTGCAGCATCATCAATTTTTTGGGTTGGATTAGTATGGAAACCATACATTCTTAAGCTAGTATGTAGTTCATTTAATTTTTTATAAAACAAATTAGAGTATGCTTCATTATATTTAGTTGGGTCATTTGAAATTAAAAGAGCTTTTTGGTCTTTATCAATAAATTTTTCAAAACTATCAATATTTTTAATTTTCTTTAAACCGTAGAAATGATCTAATGTAAATAGTAAGTTGTAATAGTTATCCAATCTTTGATAATCATTTTGAGCTTTTTGAGATAATCATATGCTTCCTTGAGACTTAAATTCTTCAATTCCTTGAGTTCTGTCACTTAAATCAAAAAATGTTCCAAGAACTGTATCACCATTAAAGTACATGTTGTAATAATTTTGACTACAAAATAGAGTATTATAAACACTAAATGGAATTAAAGTTTTCGAATTTTCATAAACAATATCAATGTGATATTTGCCTAAATCATAAACATATTTTGTTGATTGTTCTTTAATATCTTCACCCTTAGTTTTAATTTGTCTAGAATAATTTGTCTGGCTAGAATTTCTAACTAAAGTTTGGAAAAAGTATGGTGAATCTATTTCAATGGTGTCATTAACAAAATCAAACACTATACTATTAAAACCTAAAATACTTAGTCCAGAAGCGTCATATCTAACTTTACCTTCTTTTGAATATAATTTTTTATTTCAATAACTTCTTTTATAAAAGCCTCTTAAAGTTTTTGACATATCTTCAATTGCTACATAAGGAATTGAATTTTTATTTCCTCTTTTGAAGTATAAATTAATTTGGTTGCTAGAAATTGGATAATGACCTGAGGCTAAATTTCTAAATTCAACTGCCGTTTTTTTAAATTCGCCCTTAACTGATACATCAACACAAGAAATTGCAGCTAAAGGTGCCATGAATAACATAGTTGAGCCTATTGCTAATACTTTCTTTTTCATTTTTCCTCCTCTAATAAAGATTAATTAATGTTACAACAAATTACACTATTAATTGACAAATAACAAAATTTTTAATTAATCGCTAATTTTAGAGTTTGATTTTATTAAAAAAACACTTAATAAAATCGTTTGTAAAACAATTTTGTGCTAAAATATTATATGCAACGGTCGTGTAGCTCAGGGGATAGAGTACGTGCCTTCTAAGCATGTGGTCGCAGGTTCGAATCCTGCCACGATCGCCATTTTTTTATTTCCTTTTTGGCTTTATTTTTTAGTTTTTTTGCATATATAAAATATTAATATTTTATTATTAAGCATTTTATAACAATATTCCGTATATAATAAAAGTAGTAAAAGATAAAAAAAGGAGAAAACGAATATTGAAAAAATTTAGTGACATTATAGTTAGAACACCAGCAAGTTCAATGGTTAATGGTATTACATCAGCACCAGAGCTAGGCAAACCTGACTACGAATTAGCAAAAAAACAACATTTAGCTTACATTAAAGCTTTAGAAGATGCAGGCTTGAAAGTAAGAGTAGCTGAAAAACTGGAAGACTATCCGGATTCATGTTTTGTGGAAGATGCAGCTGTAATTGTTCCAAGAAGAGAATTAGCCATTTTAACAAATCCAGGAGCAAAATCAAGAAATGGTGAAAAAGATTTTATGCTACCTATTCTAAAAGAGTATTTTCCAGAAGACAAAATTAAAAAGATTGTTTCACCTGGAACATTAGATGGTGGGGATGTTATGATGGTTGGCGATACCTATTTTGTAGGAATGTCAGACCGTACAAATAGTGAAGGTATTAGACAATTCCATAACATTTTAGCAAGTATAGGCAAAAAATGTATCCCAGTTCCAATGACTGAAATGCTACACTTAAAAACAGGAGTTAATTACCTAGAACACAACAATTTATTAATTTCGGGAGAATTTTTAGATTATCCTACATTTAAAGATTTTAATCAAATTGTAGTTACACCAGATGAAGGATATGCAGCAAATTGCATTTGAGTTAATGAAACTGTTATAGTTCCAGAAGGATATCCTAAATTATTAGCTAAAGTTAAAAACCTTAAAAAGTCAGATGGTCAACCATATAAAGTAGTTGTTTGCGATACTTCAGAGTACAAAAAATTAGACGGTGGTCTAAGTTGTTTATCACTAAGATTTTAATCTTAGTTAAAAATACACAAAAAAGTTTAAGGCATTTTAGCTCTAACTTTTTTGTTATGTCTTTTTTCATATAAAATATTCATAATTTTTAAATCTAAATGTTATATAATAATTAAGCAATTTGCGAGTGTAGTTTAATGGTAGAACTTCAGCCTTCCAAGCTGAATACGTGGGTTCGATTCCCATCACTTGCACCATGCGGATGTAGTTCAATGGTAGAACATCAGGTTGCCAATCTGAATACGAGGGTTCGATTCCCTTCATCCGCACCATATGTCTACAATCACTAAGAACCAAGTCTTTTAATGGCTTGGTTTTTAGTTTATTTTTAGAATTGCTGATACTATTATTAGATACAAAAAACTACTAAAATTGATATATATATATATATATATATATACTATAATATTTGTGTTACTAAAAAACTATACTTGAAAGGATAAAAATATGCTTAAATTAAAAAGTATATTACCATTTTTATCTTTATCAGCAGCTGCAATTCCTGTGATTGCTTCAAAATGCAACAATGAAGATAAAATATCAAAAAAATTTATAAAAATTATTGATTCTAAAGGAAACAATGTTTCAATACCAATAAACCCAACTAAAATTGCCATTCCTGCTAGATCAGGATTTGGAATGCTTGTTGCTTTTAATAAACACGAAAACATATCGGCCATTTATAAAAGTCTTTTAGACAATGAATGGTTGTCTAAAATAATTCCATATTCTAAAAACTATAAGAGTTTAGAATACAAAATTAACAAAGAATCTTATTTAAAAGAAGCTTATGATTTAGTTATTTCTCCTGATCAAAATAACTTTAATAAAACTAAAGATGCTAATTTATCAACAATGATTATAAGCCAATATCATTACCCAAATTATGATGATTACCTTTTTGAATATTGTGATATTCTTACAAAAATTTTCCCAGAGGATGATAATTTAATTAAAAAAGCTAATAAATGAAAAGAAGATTATCAAAAAATCATTGATGAAATTAAAATGAAACTAAAAGATGAAAACCCCACAAAAAATGTATTTTATGTAAGAGGTGATAAGAAAAACAAGGGCATTAATTATACTGAACCAGATTTATCAATTCAAGGTTCATTTATGAGATTGCTAAAAGTTAACTATCTACCTTCAAAATATCAAAGTAATGATTCTACTATTACAGAAGAACAATTAATTAAGGATAATCCAGATTATTTTATTTTGGGAGGTCAATATCAAAATCAAAATAAGGAAATTTTGTTGAAAGACCCAAAATACTCACAATTAAATGCAGTAAAAAACAAAAAGATTTTTAATATTCCAATTGGAATAATTCCATTTGAACAATTAGGTGTAGAAAATATGATATATCTAGCTGCATTAGCTAATTATTTTTGACCAGAAAAATTTAAATTTGACATTGATAAAATGATTAAAGATAGCTACAAGTATTATTACAATTATGATTTAACAGCTACAGAAATCGAAAAAATTAAAAATGGACAACGCGCAAATATTAATTAATAAAAAGAAGAAAATAAGAGCAATTATTTTTTCAATAACAGTCTTATTTTCATTTTTTATAATAATTTTGTCTTTGTTAGTTGGAAGATATAATGTTTCTTTAAAAAACTTCTTTTTGGTTATAACAAATAAAATTAATTCTCAAAACTATAATGATTATGTAGTAATTATAAAACTAAGATTGCCTAAAACTTTAATTGCTTTTATGGTAGGAGGAGCTTTAACACTAAGCGGGCTAACATATCAAGAAACATTTAAAAACAACTTAGTTTCTCCAGGAATTTTAGGTGTTTCTTCAGGTTCTAGTGTCGGAGCTGTAATAGCAATTATTTTAGGTTGATCTGGAATAGCATGAGGCATAGGAATTAGCATTATGGCTTTTATTTTTGGGATAGGAACTATATTTTTAACTATATTCTTGTCCAAAGTATTTCGGTCAAAATCAAATTTATCTTTAATCTTGTCAGGAATTATTATTTCAAGTTTAATGTCAAGTGTTGTTAGTCTAATAAAATCTTTTGCTAATGAGCAAACACAATTACCAACCATTGTATTTTGATTATTAGGAAGTTTTTCTAATGCCAAAATTGTTAATGTATATTTATTTTTACCAATATATTTAGTATGCGTCATTTTCTTATTACTAATCAGATGAAAAATAAATATTATTAGATTAGGTTTCGAACAAGCACAATCGAAAGGTATAAATTATAAAGCTTATAGATGAGCGATTATAATAACAGCCACTTTTTTAACTGCTGCTTCCATTAGTATTGTTGGAAATATATCTTGAATTGGTTTAGTAATACCTAATATTATTAGATTAATGTTTGGTAATAATACTAAAATTACCATTCCATTTTCTTTGACAATAGGCGGAAGCACAATGGTATTAATAGATATATTTTCTAGATCTTTAATCGAATCTGAAATTCCTATTTCTGCTATTTCTGGTATTTTAGGAGCTACTTTATTAGCCGTCATTCTAATAATACAATCCAAGAGGAGAATTTTTTATGATCAAAGTTAGAAATTTTTCTTTTAAATATAAAAAAGATAACATTTTAGAAGATCTAAATTTTACTATTGAGCCAAACGAAATTTATGTTTTATTAGGTATAAATGGTTCAGGTAAAAGTACTTTATTAAGATGTTTAGCAGGACTAGAAAAAATTGATAAAAATACAATTTTGATAAATAACAAAGATTTAAATGATATTTCCATAAAAGATAGATCTAAATTATTTAGTTATGTATCTCAAAGCACTAACAATATATCAGAATTCAGTGTTTTAGAGTATTTACAATTTAGCTTCGTTAATCAATATAAGTTTTTTGAAAGTGAAAAGACTCGAAACAATGAAAAAATCCTTGCTTTATTAAAAGAAGTTAACATGGATGCTTATATAAATAATTTAGTTATTGAATTATCAGGCGGTCAAAAACAAATTATTGAAATTTGTGCTGCCATATTACAGGATACAAGTATTATCTATTTAGATGAGCCTACTAGTGCCTTGGATTTAAAAAATCAAAATATGGTTCTAAAAATGATAAATGAATTAAAAGCAAGTGGAAAAACAATCATAATGTCAGACCATAATCCCAACCATGCCCTTTATTTAAATTCAAAAGTAATATTATTAGATAATAAAACAATTAAAAAAATCGATGATGCTAAAAAAATTATTAAAATATCTGAACTAAATTCAATTTATGGCAATGATATTAAAAACTCTAAAAATTTAGACTATGATGAAATAACAATATAATTATTCTAGTTATTTATTACTTTAAAAGTAATATAACTTAAATACAATAATGTTAAGGAGATTTATATGTCAAAAATTTTAGTTTTATACTCTTCACCAATACAGCCAAAAAACTCAATTTCTACTTTATTAACCAAAAAATTTGTTGAATTATATAAAACAAATCATCAAAATGAAGAAATCATCGAGTTAGATCTTAATGATTTAGAAATGGCAACAACTTGTCAAACATCAAAAAATATGCCAGAAACATATTCTGAAGAGCTATCTAATAAATACATTAATTTATTAAAAGAAGCTGATAAATTAATAATATCTTGTCCAATGATTAATTTCAATGTTCCAGCAGTTTTAAAGAATTTTTTGGATCGCATTGCAGTAGCAAATAAAACGTTTTCTTATAAATATTCAACTAAAGGTGGTTCAGTTGGATTATTAGATAATTTAGTAATCAAAATTATTGCCACCCAAGGAGCGCCTGATGGTTGATATCAATGAGCCAGTCATACTTCTTTTTTAAAAGGAATATGAAATTTCTTTGGAGCTAAAGTTAGTCCAACAATTCTAATTTCAGGCACAAAAATTAAGCCATATATTGATATGACTGCTGCTGAAATAGTAGAAGAAAATATAGGTCTATTAAAACAACATATTGATGAATTTTAAGCAAACAAATTATTATTAACATAATAAATGTTTGTGTTATAATTCTAAATGCAATTAAAAATTGCCTCTAGCAAGTGGGAGAATTTAAAATGAATAAATTCATTTGCACCACAATTATCGAAAGGATTTTAAAATGGCAAAAGAAATAGCTAAAAAAGCTAAACTACAATTTATGGCCGGACAAGCAAAACCTGGTCCAGCCCTAGCTGGGGTTGGTATTAATATGCCTGAATTTACTAAAGCATTTAATGACCAAACAAGAGACAGGGGAGCAGAACCTGTTCCAGTTCTTATTACAGTATACAAAGACAAATCATTTGATTTTAAATTGTTTACTGCTCCTACATCATTTAAATTAGCACAAGCTGCTAAAGCTAAAAAAGGTAGCGGTGCTCCAAATAAAGAAAAAATTGGTTCAATTACAATTGACCAACTAAAACAAATTGCTGAATATAAAATGGTTGATATGAATGCAAATACAATCGAAGCTGCTATGCGTCAAGTTGCAGGAACTGCAAAAAATATGGGTATAACTGTTGAAGGTTATGATGAATGACTAAAAGGCGGTGCTAACTAATGGCTAAAAGAATTACAAAGAATGCTAAAGTTTTAAAAACATTAGTTAACAAAAAAGATGTTTATTCTTTAGAAGATGCAATTAATCTAGCAAAAAAAGCTTCATTCGCTAAATTTGATGAATCATTAGACATAGCAATTAGACTAAATCTTGATACTAGAAAATCAGATCAACAACTACGTGGAGCAGTTGTTCTACCAAATGGAACTGGTAAAACCGTTAAAGTTTTAGTGGCTACAGATGAAGTAACAGCACAAAAATCTGCTAAAGAAGCAGGAGCTGATTATGTATATTCTTCAGCAGAACTACCAGAAGTATTAAATCAAGATAAATACGATTTTGATGTAATAGTAGCAGATCCTAAAATGATGTTAATTTTAGGTAAATATGGTAAAAAATTGGGACCTAAAGGTTTAATGCCTAACCCAAAAACTGGAACTGTAACTACAACCCCTGCTAAAGCAGTCGAAGAACTTAAAAAAGGTAAAGCAAACTACCGTGCTGATAAAGGTGGTATTGTACATGCTTCAGTTGGTAAAAAATCAATGACCACTCAAGCATTGGTTCAAAATGCTGAAACCTTAATTCAAACAATTAAAAGACTAAAACCACAAGCAGTTAAAGGAACATACATTTTAAATATTGTAGTTTCAACATCAATGGGTGCTTCAGTTAAAGTTAAAATCGATTAATAATCATTAAACCACAATTTCAAAGTTGTGGTTGCTGAATTGAAAATTCAAGTGCAACACATTATTGTAAAACATAAATGTGGGGCAGCTTGAATTTTTTATATTTAAAAATAAAAAAGGCCCCACAAAATAACCCTGGAGACCTACATGAATTATAAATTATTAAAAAAAATATTTTCATATTTCCTTTGATAAACATATCCCCTATTAGTGGACTACCACAAACGGAGGATATGTTTATTTCACTGCCTTTATATTAAGTAAATCAGGTTATGAAATAAATAGTGAATTAAGAAAATTAATAAAAGAAAATAATTTAAATGTAAAAAGCATAACTATTGATAATGGAATAGAATTTGAAAAAATAGGCATTTTAGCAAGATGACTAAATATAAGAATTTATCGAGCAGAACCATATGCTTCATTTCAGCGTGGTTCAAATGAAAATTGAAACGGTATATTTAGACGTGAATATAAAAAAGGATTTAATTCTAATTTAATTACTACTCAAGAATTGCAAAATATTCAAAATAAAATAAATGGAATGCCAAGAGAAATACTGGGATGAAGGTCTGCCTATAAACTCTTTTTTGAAAGAAAATTCTATATAAACTAAATATTTAGTAAATTATTGTTTATTTTTTCTATCAATTTAGTGATAGATTTTTTATTTTGCAAAATTAACTTTGATTTAAATTAAATGGTATTATTCAAAAATTTTAACTTTGTATTTTTATAATAAAAATATCAAGCACGTTTTGTGTTGCACTTGATATTTCACTTAAGGTAATGGCGAAATTATTCTCGCCATTATTGATTTTTCATAGCCAAATATGGTATAATGGCTATGAAAAAAGGAGGTGTTGTTTTGAGAAAATTTAATTATTTAAAACTTATGGATTTATCTTTATCTGTTAATATATATCATACTATTGCAAAGATCCATGAATATAAGGGAAAGCAAGAACTATATGTAGAAAATTATCCGGATATTTTAGATAAGATGATAGATGTTGCTAAAATACAAAGTACAAAATCTTCCAATGCTATTGAAGGGATCTATACTAATGATGTAAGACTTAAAGAGCTGATGAATAAAAAAGCAGAACCCAAAAACAGAAATGAAGAAGAAATTGCAGGGTATAGACATGTGCTTGATATTATCCATGAAAATTATGCCTATATAGAATTTAATAAAAATGACATCTTAACACTTCATAATCAATTATATTCTTATTCCTATATAAATAATAAGGGGAAATTTAAGACTATAGATAACACCATTGTAGAAGTAGATGCTTTCGGGAATAAAAAAGTACGATTTCGACCTGTAAGCAGTTTTGAAACAGAACTTTACTTTGATGAAATGGTGGAGGCTTACAAGGAAGCGGTGAAAGCAAATATTCCACCACTAATTCTAATACCGGTACTTATACATGATTTCTTATGCATTCATCCCTTTGATGATGGGAATGGAAGAATGAGTAGAATACTGTCACTTCTTTTACTTTATAAGTTCGGTTATTTTGTTGGAAGGTATATCAGTATAGAAATGCTTATTGAAAAAACCAAAAACTCTTATTATGAAGAATTACAGAACTCCAGTGAAAAATGGCATACTGGAGAAAATGATGAACTCCCTTTCATAAAGTATATGCTGGGTATTTTCTTAAAAGCATACAAAGAATGTGATGATAGATTTAATCTAATTGGAAAAGAAAAATTAACTTCACCTGAAAGGGTATTTTCTGTTATCCAAAAATCATTGAAACCACTTTCCAAAAAAGATATTATGATTCTCTGTCCAGATATATCACAAAGGACAATAGAACGAGCTTTAAAAGAATTACAGGACAATAAAAAGATAAAACAGGTAGGCAGTGGTCGATCAACAAAATATGTAAAGATTTAGATTCTAGGTAAAAAGTAAAACAACTAGAATAAAAAAGTGTTTAAAATGAGTAAAATTAACTGCAAAAATTGGATGTGTTGGAATATCAAGGGGTAATAGGTTAATCAAAAGCTTTCCAATATGGACAAGACCTAAATCTATTGATTTAAGAGAAGAATAAAGACATTAAGAGGCCAACCTTATAATTGGTAAACGTAGTTCTGGATATAGGAATATTTTAACCTCGACTGAAGGAAAAACAAGAGTTGTCTTTCACTGCCTTTATATTAAGTAAATCAAGCTATGAAATAAATAGTGAATTAAGAAAATTAATAAAGGAAAATAATTTAAGTGTAAAAAGCATAAACATTGATAATGGAATAGGATTTGAAAAAATAGGCATTTTAGCAAGATGACTAGATATAAAAATTTATCGAGCACAATCATACGCTTCATTTCAACGCGGTCCAAATGAAAAACTGGAACGGCATATTCAGACGAGAATATAAAAAAAGATTTAATTTTAATTTAATTACTCCTCAAGAATTGCAAAATATTCAAAATAAAATAAATGAAATGCCAAGAGAAATATTCGAATGAAGATTGGCTAAGAAACTCTCTTTGAAAGAAAATTTTATATAAACTAAATATTTAGTAAATTATTGTTTATTTTTTCTATCAATTTAGTGATAGATTTTTTATTTTGCAAAATCAACTTTGATTTAAATTAAATGGTACTTTTTAAAAATTTTGGCTTTGTATTTTATAATAAAAATATCAAGCATGTTTTGTGTTGCACTTGGTATTTCACTTAAGGCCCCAATTTCAAAGTTGTGGTTTTTTGTTTTCATTACTGAATTAAACAAGACTAAAAAATCAAGCCTTAGTCTTAAGACTTGATATTAGAAAGTATAAAAATACACTTTTTTATTTCAAATTATTAAATGCTTTTAGACCTGGATAAATTCCTTTTTGTTGTAATTCGTCTTCAATTTTAATTAAACGATTATATTTAGCTATACGATCTGTTCTTGAAACTGAACCTGTTTTAATTTCTCCGGTGCTAAATGCTACTGCTAAATCGGCTATAAATGTGTCTTCTGTTTCACCTGAACGATGTGAAATAACTGGTACTAAATTTGCATCTTGCGACATTTGAATGGCTTTAAATGTTTCTGTTAATGATCCGATTTGGTTAATTTTAATTAATGAAGCATTAATTGCTTTTTTGTTTATTGCCATTTTAATATATTTTGGATTTGTAACAATTAAGTCATCTCCAACTAATTGAACTTTTTTTCCATAAGCTTCATTCATTTTAATAAAACCTTGTCAATCATCTTCATGGTGTGAATCTTCAATAGACATAATTGGATAATTATTAATTAATTTACCAAAGTATTCAACTAACTCTTGACTACTGAATTCATATTTATTTTGTGAATATTTTTCGAAACCTTCTCTTTTTTCAACTAAGGCTTGCTTAAATTTCTTAAATATATATTTTTTAGCTTTTTTATCATATATTTCAGAACTAGCTGCATCTAAACAAATTGCTATTGCATTTTCTCCTGATGTTGCTGGATTAAATCCCGCTTCTTTTATTGCCTTAACTAAGAAATCCAAAGCTTCCTCATGTGTATGAAGATTAGGTGCAAAACCACCTTCATCACCAACTTGAGTTCCATGCCCTGCATTTTTTAGTAATTTAGCTAATGTATGGAATACTTTGTTTGCCATTTGAAGTGCACACTTAAAAGTTTTAGCACCAATAGGCATAATCATAAATTCTTGAAAATCAATAGTATTTGAAGCATGTTCTCCACCATTTATAACATTAAGCATAGGAACTGGTAATGAAAAACCGTTAGTGTCCTTACCTGCTAAAGTAGCTAAATATTCATATAATGGTTTTTTAAGTTCCATAGCTGCAGCTTTGGCTACTGCTAAAGAAACTGCTAATATTGCATTAGCTCCATATTTTGATTTTGTTTCAGTGCCATCACTTTTAATCATTAATTTATCAATTGTTTTTTGATTTTTAACATCCTTACCAATTAATAGTTTTGATAATTCATTGTTAACATAGTCACAAGCATTTTGTACACCTTTTCCACCATATCAATTATTTTCATATTTAGTTCCCTTATCTCTTAGTTCTAAAGCTTCTTTTGAACCGGTTGAAGCTCCAGAAGGAACTAGTGCTTCTGCAAAAGCTTTTTTAGTACTTAATTCCACTTTAACAGTAGGATTACCTCTACTGTCTAATACTTCATATGCGTAGATCTTTTGTATTTTAGACATCTATTTTATCTCCTTTAATTATTAGTGTAAATTTTCAATTTCTTTAAAAAATCAACATATTATAATTATAAGTTATTAATAGTTTTTATTGTCTTTAAATTAGTGTAAAATTCTATTTATGAACAATTTATTAGAAAAAGAATTTAGTGCATTTATAGATAGAATTTTAGAAATGCGTTATGAAGATCCACTAAAGGCAATATATCTTTTAGATGATGCTCAAAAACAATTTCCAATGACACAAATGCAAAAGGAAATTGAAACAGTGCGAAACAACATTACATTTCAAATTAAAAAAAATAATTTGAAAACAAAAACTTCATTAGAAACTTTAGAGTTAATTAATTCCTTAAAAAACAAAAAAATGGATTATATTTTTATGTTAATTTATAATGAACTAAAAACTCGAGACATATCAAAATACTTAAGCGAATTTCAATACTTTTTTAATGGAGAGGGATTTGATAATTCCGGATTTCAAACTCTAATTTATGATTTGCTGCAAACTAAGGGCATTGATTATGATTATAAAATAAAAAATGAAATTATAAACCCTTTAAAAGATGGCTCTTTTTTAAAGAATCCAGATATTGCAAAAATGGAAAGTAGAATCATAAATGCATTTAGTTCAGATATTGCAAAAACTAAAATAGCTAGACAAGTATTTAGTGCTTATTTATTCCAAAATTGAGTTGAAATACTTAAAAATAAAACTAATGATGATTACAAAATTATCGAAAATGTAACAGCAGTTCTATTCAATGAAAAATCAGAAAAAGACTTAAATAAAGCTGAATCAATCTTATATGCATTATTTAAATAAATAATGTTATAATATTATCATAATTTTTTTATTTCAAGGAGACGCAAATGTCAAGAAAAATAAATGAAAACAATACAGAATTAATTATTAATTACACCTTAGAAGGTGAAGAATGAAAAAAGGCTTTAGATAAAACCAGAGAAAACCTTGCAAAAGAAATTACCGTTCCTGGATTTAGAAAAGGTAAGGCTCCATTAAGAGAAGCTGAAAAATATATTAGTGAATCAAAAGTTATTAATAAAACAGTTAGCAGAAGTTTAGAAGATGTTTACCAAAAGCATATTTTGACCCAAATTAAAGATGATGATAATCTAACTGACCATACACCTGCTTTAAACATTAGTGAAATTTCTTTTGATAAAGTTACATATGAATTTAAGTTTCCATTATTTCCAAAAGTTAATTTAGGAGATTACAAAGGCTTAAACATTAAATTATCAAAACTTAACTTATCTAAAGAAGAATTGAAAAAAACGGAAGAAAGTATTTTAGAAAACTATTTAGTAATGCTTGATTCTGAAGAACCAATCAAATTAAACGACGAAGTTGTATTTGATTTTGAAGGATATGTTGATGGTAAACAATTTGATGGTGGAACATCAGCTGATTTTACTCTAAGAGTAGGTTCAAATCAATTTATTCCTGGTTTTGAAACAAAAATGATCGGACTAAAAAAAGGTGAAACTAAGGATTTAGACTTAAAATTTCCTGAAACATACCATGTAAAAGATCTAGCTGGAAAAGATGTAGTATTTAAAGTAACAATTCATTCAATTAAAACTCCTAATTATCCTGAAGTTAATGATCAGTTTCTTAAAGAAGTTAAACTTAATGCTTTAGTTAATAATAAAGAAGACTTTGATGTTTTTGTAAAACACAATGCTTTAAAAGAAAAATACTCAATAGCAATTAAAGAATTCATGGATAAAGCCATTGAAAAAATTAATTCTAAAACAACAATTGAAATGTCAGACATAATCATTCGTGAAGAATCTACAAAATACTACAATGATTTTTTAAAGAATATCAAACAACAAGGTATTAGTGAAAATGATTACCTAGAATTTACAGGTTCAACAAAAGAATCAATCATTGCTAATTACAATAATGAAGCTAAAAAGAACTTATCACATTCTTATATATTAGGCAAAATTGTTGAAGTAGAGAAATTAAAAGTCAGTGAAGAGTTATATAACAAAGAAATTGAAAAACTAACAAGTATATATACTCTATCAGCTGAACAAATTAAATCATTCTTTACAATTGAAAGATTTGAACAACAAAAACTAACAGAATTAGTATTTGAAAGATTAGCTGAACTAAATGATCCTGAAAACTTGAAAGCTTACAAAGAAGCTGATAAAGAAATAAAGGACTATGAAGAAAAAAGTACAAGAGCAATTGTAACATCCGCACATCAAAAACATGAGCAAGAAAAAGCTAAAAACAAATAATTTTAATCGCACCATTTGGTGCTTTTTTTTATACTTAAAATTAGAATAATAAAAAACATGCATTGATTTATGCATGTTTGAATATTATAAGACTATCATCATTATTGAAACTAATAAAACAATGGCAATTATTGAAAATGTTGTAATTAGTAGTTTTTTAGTCTTAAGAACTTTTAGTTCATTTTTTCTAACACCAATAAAAATTAGTGATGATAATAATATAATTCCTGAAAGAGCACTTAGAGCATATCCAACCTTATTCATTACATTAGTGTTAATTTTTTTATCACTTTGAATTTGTGCGTTAGCTATCTCATAAGCTTTTTTTAGATCTTCTTTATTCTTTTGTTCTGTCATTGGTTTATTATCAACCAAGAAAGCTAGAGTAGCAAAGTTATTCATAACTTCATTTACATTAGTTGTATAGTTGTCATATCAATCCATAATATCAATTGTTCTTATCTTTGCTGAAGCAATTAAACGCGAAATCTTTAGATTAACATGATTATAGTATTCATTTATAACGTTTAAATCCATTCCGCTTTGTGCGAATTTAGTTTTAATTATTTTTTCATTTATTTTAGTTATTGCTTTAAATCTTAATAAAACATTTTTTAGTGATTGAGAAAGTGAATAGAAATAATCATTATTATTAATTCTTGATGAAAATAAACTAGTTAGTAATAAGTTATTAGACTGTTGAATACCTTTTTTAATAACTGATTCATCGTTTTGTTTCATATATTCAGCTGCAGTATTTGAAATAATTTTATTTGATTCTTTTACATAAGATTCACTATTAGTTAAAACGACTGCTGTAGTTATTAGGTTATATAATGAATCACGTAATTCATCGTTTCTAAGTTGATTATAATCAATTTTTTCATCCACACCTAATGATTTAATCATTTGCTGGAACAAATTCTTATTAGCATTAATTATTTGTTCATACACAAGGTTTAGAGCTTGTTGAGCTTTAGTGTTATTAACTTCTAGTTCAAAAGTATAAGGTCTAAATTTTTTTGTAACTTGGTCGACAATATGAATATCCACACTTAAGCTATTTTTTTTGTTTGATTTATTTACAGCTTGAACGGTGTATTTATATCTAGTATTAATTGGATTATTAAAGAAAAACATTTCTTGTTTTCTTGATGCATCTAATTCTATAAAATTGTTGATTAGTGTTTGAGCTTCTTTTAGGGCATATTTGCTTGAAACAAATGGCATTAAATTAGGTATTGCTTGAATTTGTTCTTCACGATCAAAATCCTTTTTAGGTTTATCCCCAGGCACTAAGTCAGGTTTAGTAATGGGTTCATCGTCTTTCTTTTGTTGTTCTTGTTCTTTTTCAACAAAATTTTTATTTTGTTCTATATCAAAGACAATAAATTTCCTATTAAGTTTTGGTTGAATATAATCTTGTCAAGATTTGAAACCTTTGGGTATAACTTCATCAATTTCATGTTTGAAACTTAAATCTTTTCCAAATCTAGGAATATCTTTTTCTTCTAATAACATTTTAGGTAATTGTTCATTTAGGTCATTGAAATAATTTGCAATTAATTCTTCAAACTTTTTCTTTGAAACAGTGTTTGTTCGAGTACTTTTTTTTGTTATTTTATTTTGAGTACCCATACCCAATTGTTCTTTGTAATTTGTATCTTCAGTAGAACCAACTCTAATTTCTTCATATATTTTGTTATTAAAAGATATATCTGACATTTCAAATTTTTCATTTTTGGCAACAACAAATGGAAACACAATGTTAAAACCAGCAGTGTTTTGAGGTTTTTTTAGTATTGCTTCTTTGTTTCTTTCAAAATAAATAATTAAGTTTTTAACATAAATTGCTTTTTCAAAAGTACTTTTATATTGATTTTGGGTTTTTTCATCGTTACTATTTAAAAAAGCAACTAATTTATTTTGTTCATTTTTTAGAAAACTAATTATTGAATCGATTGTTTTGGTTGTTCCTTCTTTTATTTTTTCATTAGCTATATTAAGAAATTGACCAAAATCAGGTGAGAGTTTATCTTCCTTATTTTTATCATCTTTTTGTTTTGAAAAATAAGATGAAACAACAAAAGTTGGTGCTAAAGCCAGAATCGGGATAGAACCAAGTGCCAAAATTTTATTTTTGATTTTCATAATTGTTTTCTCCTATCAGTTTAAGGTTGTGCTTAATATTTTCAATATATAGTTTTCTTTTTAAATTGTTTCATTCAATATATTGATCTAAACTTAAACCAATTGTTTGTAATGAATTAAAGTATTTAATTTTTTCATTTAATTCATTAATTTGCTGTTTATTATTTATTGCCTTATTTGATTTTTTGTAAATCATTTCTTTGTTAAAAGTATTAATAATAATTTCTTTGTTATAAACAATCACATTAGTATTAAATAAGAATAAATAAAACTGCTTATTAGTGTCTATATCATTAATTTTAATAACTGTCTTGTCATAAGCCATTACGGCATCTGAATCGACTAAAGCTCAATCATCGTTGTCGTCAATGTTAACATAAAGCTCTGCGTTTCGAATAACAAGTGATTTGTTATCAATATAATTGATAATTATTTTAAATGAAGAATTCTTTGACATTATTTAAATCCTCCATTTTTTTCATTAGACATAGTTAACATAACAATTTCTTCAATTTCTTTTTCTCTTCGAATACGCATGGTTTTTTTCTTAATGCTTTCGATTTCTTCTTCGATTTGACCTACAATTTTATTTGTAGTTACAAGGTCATTTTTAGCATTATAAAATGAAGATTCGATTACTAAAGAATAAATAGCATTTTCAAGAAAAATATTAATTTCGTTTTCAATAAATTCTTCAATTTTAGGATAAATCTTAAAATTAGATATATCAAATGCTAAAGTATTAATTTTTTCTTCATGTACTAATTTATTAACATCAAATTGGTCTATTGGAAGTATTGTAAAATAGCCATTAAAGTTTTTATTAGTATTTAGAACAAAGTTAACTTCAGAGTAATTATTTTCTAAATTTAAAATTTTGATTAACTGACTTAAAACTAGAGGAATATTAGTTATTGTTTTATCTTCTTCGCTATAAGATTTAACAATGTTTAGTTTGTTTGTTTTGCAAAATTCTGTAGCACGGTCACCTATAGCTATAAAATCATCTTTATTTTTAGCTGCAACTTCAAGTAACTTCTTTTCATAACGTGTATATGAATCAGTTGAGTATTTTTGTTTTTCAGTTAGATAAATTCATAATTTTGGGCTTCTTTTAAAAATTGATTTAATTTTATTTAAAATAGCGCCCTTGTTGTTTTTATTGTGAATTAATTTATTTTTAATAGCATATTTTTGGTTAATAGCGGTGATAAGGTTAATGTTAAGCAAAGAGTTGGTAATATTAAACCTTAGTTTTTTTGTTAACTTCATTATGTCAATAAGGAGAATATTTTTAGTGTTATTCACTTTAGTCAAAATATTCTCTAAATTTTGAAGTTTTTCCTCTCATTTTTTTACATGCATATTATCACCTTAATATATTTTCTTTACTGAAATAAATTTCAATTTTTTGACGCTGTCAAATAGCTATTCCCTTCATTATTTCGACAATAAAACCATCTTTTAGTAATGATTTAATTTCTGAGTTAAGTAATTTGATTAATGTTGGATCTTGAATTTTGTTATTAGCACTTAAGTCAATAGATTCAAAATTAGTGCTAATGGTGTTAGAAGTGGTTGGGCTAATAAAATAATTATTTAAGTGTTCTGATAGTTCATATTTGATAATAAAGTCATCAAAAATAACATCAAATCTTTTTTCTAAAGCTAAATATAAAGAATTAGATATTTTTTCAAGGTCTCTATTTTTTGAGCCATGTGAAGCTTTAATTAAAAGTGTAGAAAATAGTTTTTGGTAACTTATAAATTTATTAGCAGATTTTATATCTAAAAATTTTTGGTTATATTCTTCAATTTTGTTATAACAATCTTTAAGAACTTTTATTTCTTTTTTATCTGTTTTCACTATTTAGCCTCACTTATCGCTTTGGTTTTGTTTTTCTTAGTTAATTTAAACAATACAACCATTAAATTAATTAACACAGAGATACTAAAAGCAAAAACTAGGCTCAATGTTGTGATTATAAATATTTGATTTAAAGACAATATTGAATTTATATGATAGAAAGATTCATTGTTGTTTGCTAATAATAGACTATTAATTCCATTTAGTATTAATGTTGTGCCAACCATAATGGCAATTAGTTTAATAAATATAGCTACATATAAACTTTCAGAGTTATTATTTCATTTATAAATACAAATAATGATAAGAGTACTTAAAGCTGCAAATAAGGTCATTATGTTATTAACTAATAAGCCACTACTTTTTAAAGCAGTTAAACTAGCAATAATTCAAATAACCACTAAACTAAATGACATAGTTACAGTTTTAGCTAATGAGCCTCTTAATTTTAGTTTTTTAGCAAAATTTAGAGTTACATAAAAACTAAACGCAATAAATATTCCTAATAATCCAATTAAATATAAGTAATTATTGCTATTTATTTTAGTGTCAATTATTGTAGTACTATTTTTATAAAATATAGCTCTTGTAAATCAAATTAAACCAACAAAACCAAATACGATTCATAATAATATTTTTTCTTTTGTATCAGCAAAATTATGTTTCTTAGAAGTTACAATAATAATTCTTTCAATATTAATTCCACAAATAACTAAAACTAGGAATAAAAATAATAAAATATTTAAAAATAAGTTTTTGATATCTCTTTTGTTAAATAAATCTATGAAAGTTTTATGAACAATATTATTGTTTAAAAAATCAAATTTATCACCTTTTATACTAAATATTCAAACACTAATAGTGATTAAAAAACTTAGCACTAAAACAATTCTTGAAGTAATTGAAATTATTGTTGGAGTCTTTGATTTATAAACCAAAGGATTTGTTTTTCTTTTTAACTTATATGTGTACACTGAATAAGATATGTCACAAGCTAAAACAAAAACTGAAAAATAGGATAAATAATAATAAGACATTGTGTCGTTTTTAAAAAAACTAAACAATAAAGTAACTGAGATTAATGAAAATAATAAATAAATTACAAACCAAGGAATATATTTTTTAGTGTTAACTTTGTTATCAAGAATATTTGAAAAATTTTTAGCTATTGTATATATAAATATTCCAATTAAAAAAAACATCCGAAATAAAACAAGATAATTAATTCTTTCAGTTGCAGGGTTAGTAAAAACTAAAAAATATTGAATATCTTTGTTAATGAACAATCTATTTGCAAATAAAGATTGTGGTGCTAAAAATAATAGCAATAAAGAACTCAAAGCAAAAACACTTAAAAGTAATATTTTAAGCAATAAAGTAATCGAGTTTTTTTTCTTATTGTCAGCTAAAGAACCAAAATCATCATATATTTTTTTATCTTCAATTACATTAGTTTCCATATATTTATCTCCTCATTTAATTATTAAAAAGTCATTATTATTAATAATGACATATCTTAACATAGATTTTAATAAAATTAATAAAAAGGCACTTCTATTCAAAAAAAAGGCCTTAAAAATTATCATTTTTTAGCATATTTAAAGAACTTAGATTCAATTTTAGGATCAATTTTAATTATTGTCGTACACACTGCTCCAACACCAGTATGAATAGCAATATCTACTGGTAAATCGAGCGAATAAACAGGTATTTGGTTATTAATAATGTTCTTAAATTTAGCTGTTAATTCTTCTAATAATTCACTTCCAGAATGAATTATTAATAAGCATTTATTTGTGATGTTTTCTTGATTGTTTTTTCACATATCGGCCACAACTTTTTCAAGTGATTTGCTAAATATTCTTCCAATTGCTTCTTTTTCAAGAATTCCGTTATCGAATTTTAAAATAGGTACAATTCTTAGCAATTTTGCAATAGCTGCAGCACTTTTTGATAATCTTCCACCTTTAACTAAGGCATCATTAAATTGCGGAATTAAAATTAATTTGTCATTATTTTTTTCAAATATTTCACAAGCTTCTTCAAATGCGACACCATCTTTAATTTTTTGTTCAAATTCAAGTAAATTTTTAAAAATTAAAAAAGATAAATGTTTAGATTGAACAACAAAAACTTTGTCATTATCTTGAAATTGAGTTGTTAAAAAATTGGTTTGTGAAGATAAAAACTTAGAAATTGGATATATGATAATTTTGTCATAATCATTTAGATATTTTGCTACAACTTCTTCATTATATCCTAAAGATGACGCTGATGTCTTGGCATCTATTTTGCGGTTTTCTTTTCATAATTTAACATAATCATCTATTAAAATATCTTTACCAATTTGATAAGTTTTCCCTTCAACTTCTGCTTGAAGAGGAATAAAGCCTCAGCCCATTTCATTTGCTTGGGCTTCATTAAGTCCACAAGATGAATCTACAATTATTTTAATTTTCATATTTCTCCTAAATTACATTTAATTTGTTACTAAATTATATAGATTAAGTTGGAATTGATATAAATATTTTTGATATTGTCGCAAGTAATGACTTTTGAATTTAAATTAAAAGCAAATATTAAAAGCAAATATATAATCTAAAACCACTTGACATTTAAAAAATCTAAATTTATTTATATATTATAATTTACATATATTTATTTTAATAACCTCAACATCATTACACAAATTTAGGAGATAATATGCCAGCAAAATTTTTAGAAGAACTAAAACAAAGACAAATTTTAAATAACATTTCAAGTGAAGAAAAATTTTTAAAAATTAAAAAAGGTTCTGGAGTTTATATTGGTTTTGATCCAACTGCAAAAAGTTTACACTTAGGCAACTATTTACAAATCTTAACTTTGTTAAGGTTTAAAAAAGCTGGTTATAAACCATATGCAGTTTTAGGTGGTATGACTGGAATGATCGGGGACCCTAGCTTTAGAAGCACTGAACGTGTATTATTAAGTGATAGTGATGTTCAAAAAAATAAAGCAGCTATTAAAAAACAACTAGAAAGTTTTGGACTAACAGTTGTTGATAATTATGATTTTTATAAGGATATGAGTGTTATGCAATTTTTAAGAGAAGTCGGAACACTAATTAATGTTAATTATCTTTTAGAAAAAGAAAGTATTAATACAAGATTAGAAAACGGTCTAACCTTTACTGAATTGACATATCAATTACTACAGGGTTGAGATTTTAAAAATATGTATTTTAATTATGATACTAAAATTCAAGTTGGAGGCTCTGATCAATGAGGCAATATAACAACAGGACTAGAGTTTATTAGAAAAATAAATCCCTCAGATTCTAAAGAAGCAGTTGCTTTAACAATTAATTTATTAACTGATGAAAACGGTAATAAATACAGCAAATCCACAGGTGGAGGAGCACTGTGATTAGATAGCAAAATGACCAGTCCATATGCTTTATATCAATTTTTATTAAATGTATCAGATAAAAAAGTTGAAGAGTTCTTAAAAATATTAACTTTTTTAGATCTAAAAGAAATTAGCCAAATAATGTCTAATCACAATGAAAAAAAGCATCACCGTATTGCTCAAAAAACATTAGCATATGAAGTTATTAAAGATATTTATTCAAATGAAATTGCAAATACTGCTAAAAAAATCAGTGAAGTGTTATTTTCTAAAAGTGATGAACAACTAAATTTAGAAGATATTGAAATGATAAGGGGCTCAATTCCAGTTTTAGAAATAAACCAAAAAACTAAGTTTATTGACTTGATTAACAATTACAAAATAACTTGTTCAAATCGTGAAACCAGAGAATTTATATCCAAAAAATCATTTTCAATTGATGGAATTGTTATTGAAAATGAAAACCAAGAAATTGAATTCAATAATTATGCTAATAAATATGCTCTATTAAAAAAAGGTAAAAAAGACTTTTTTATTCTAAAAAATAAAACAAAAAACTAAAGAGGTAGAATGAGTTTTCCAAAATTAATTATTAACGAAATTAAATTTAAACACAATGTAAAAAGAGCTATAGAAATTTGTAAACAAAAAAATATTGAAGTATTAGCAGTAACTAAAGGATTCTGTGGTAATCGTAGAATGGCAGAATTATATTATGAAGCAGGTATAAAATACTTTGGTGAATCTAGATTAGATAATTTTGAAATTTATAAAGATATACCAGGACATAAGCAATTACTTAGAATTCCAATGATTAGTGAAATTCCTAGAATGCTTGAGCTATGTGACTCATCACTAAATGGGGATATTCATGTTATTGAAAAAATAAATGATTATGTGCTAAAAAACAATTTAAAACCACATGAAATAGTGCTAATGGTAGACTTAGGTGATAGACGTGAAGGCTATTTACCAGAAGAAACCTTAGATATAGCTAGAAAAATATCTGAATTAAGGGGTATAAAATTAATTGGATTAGGTTGCAATTTTGGCTGTTATGGAGCTAGAGTTCCTTCAGATGAGTCTATGTCACAATTTGTTGAATTACAACATGAAATTGAAAGAGAACTAAATATTAAACTTAGTCACATGTCAGGTGGTAATTCTTTAAGTTTGCATATGGTTTGAGAAAATAGAATGCCTGCTGAAATTAATTTTTTAAGAATGGGCTTTGCTATGATATTTGGCACTGAAGATATGTATCGTCAAACTATCGAAGGTATGCATCGCGATGCTTTTAGATGTGAAGCTGAAGTAATAGAAGTAGATTATAAATCATCATTACCTGTAGGAGCTTGTGGAATTGATGCTTTTGGACATGTTCCTCACTTTGATGATATTGGTGATATAAAGCGAATTATATTAGCAATTGGAAAACTTGATACTATGTTTGATGCAATGATTCCACGTGATAAAGATTTAGAAATTTTAGGTGGTTCTTCTGATCATTTAATAATCAATGCTCAAAATAGCAAAAAAATCTATAAACCCGGAGATATTGTTAGTTTTGATTTAGATTGAGGAAGCTTGCTTTATTTATTTAATTCAAAATACGTAAAAAAAGAATTTGAAAAATAACAAAAAATCAGGCTGTGAGTCTGATTTTTTAAGTGAAATATCAAGTGCAATACATTATTGTAAATATAAATGTGAGGTAACTTGAATTTCTAATTCGGAAATTATTTTTTCTCAAAAACTACAATGAACAGGCCTTACAGGATACAAAAAACTACAAGATTTATTATAAATAAGGAGATGAAGAGATGATTAAACATATCCCCTATTAGTGGACTACCACAAATGGAGGATATGTTTTTTATTATGAAAAAATATAAGACAAGAATATTTTTATACAAGTTGTGTATGAGAGTGCTTACTGGAGAAAAAATTCCAG
>NZ_JAOXHI010000008.1:0-34380 GCF_025779955.1 Mycoplasma enhydrae | reverse complement strand
AGCTAATTACTGACTTTATAAATTACTATAATAATATTAGAATACAAATTAAACTAAAAAACCTCTCTCCGTGTCATTACATGAGAAAGGTTTAATTGATTTGTCCACTAATAGGGGACATGTTTAGTATGTTTTAATTATTTTTGTATTTCCACAACTTTATCAACCTCAAATGTTTCGCCATCTACTTGAACTAAATTATCTGGAACGTTTTCAATTTTGACATACTTGCCAAAAAATTGTTTTACATATTTAACTTTGATATGTAAGCCTAAATATACTAAACCAAATAAGCCTATTATTCTTTTAGGCTTAAGTCCTGAAATAACAATTATTGATAATTTATTACTTGCTAAATTAGCCTTTGGAGCAATTTTCATTCCTCCTCCAAAATAAGGGCCATTCATAATTGCTATTAGACTTACATCATTTAAGTTATATTCTTTATCATCCACTGTCATTTTAATATTATTTTTTGTTTGAAAATTTTTAATGCATTCTAGACTAACTCTAAAAAATGATGCATTAGCATGTAATGCTTTTTTAGTGTTCATAGCCTTTGATATTTCTACATCAACACCAAGGCCTACACCATTTAAAAAACTTCTTTCTAAATTACTAGATTTAATAGTGGGCAAACATTTAATAAAACTATTTAATTTATAAAAATTCCGATTAATGACTTCATATTTTTTAGAAGCTTTAATATTTCTTATAAAATCATTTCCAGTCCCTGCTTTATATGCATATACATCAGGCAAGTTTTTTGCTTTTCTTAGTTCATTTAGTACATAAGTTAATGTTCCATCACCACCTATAATAACTATAATGTCATCTTTGGTTAAATAACTCATTTCTTTTTGATAATCAACAATCTTAGTTATGTCAATAACTTTAAGAGAGTTTCTCTTAAAGGTCTTAATTGCACTCGAAACAATACTAAACATTTTAGCTTGATTTTTTCCACTTTTAGATAATAGATTATACAAAACATATAGCATGTTAACATTATATAAAATGAGACATTTATATTTGAAAAAATTCAAAATATATCTAAAAAAGTACTTAATTTTTCCCAAAATTTATTGATTTAATCAAAATAAATACAATCTTGTAAATTTTTATATAATTGTTAGTTTTTTATTTAAAAAAAGCAGCTTTTAAAATATAATTTAACAAAACTATGAATAAAAAAAATATTAGAAACTTTGCAATTATTGCTCATATAGATCACGGTAAAAGCACACTTGCTGACCGTATTTTAGAATTTACTAATGCCATTAGTGCACGTGAATCAAAACCTCAAGTTTTAGATTCAATGGATCTAGAGCAAGAACGTGGAATTACAATTAAACTAAATGCAATCCAAATTAAATATAAGGATTATATTTTTCATTTAATTGATACACCTGGGCATGTCGATTTTACTTATGAAGTCAGTCGTAGTTTGGCTGCTTGTGAAGGAGCATTATTATTAGTGGATGCGACACAAGGAATTCAAGCGCAGACTTTAGCAAATGTATATTTGGCAATTGAACATAATTTAGAAATAGTTCCTGTAATTAATAAAGTCGATTTAATTGCAGCAGACCCTGAAAGGGTTAAGGAAGAAATTGAAAATATTATTGGTATTGATGCTTCTAATGCTATTTTAATATCAGCCAAATCTGGAATTAATATAGACCAAGTTATTGATGCTATTATCAATCGCATTCCTGCACCAAAAGAAGCTAATGATTCTAAACCACTAGAAGCATTAATATTTGATAGTTATTTTGATAACTATCGAGGTGTGGTTATTTATGCTCGTATTTTTAACGGTCAAATTAATGTTGGTGACAAAATACACTTTATGCAAACCAAGAAAACATATACAGTTACTGAATTAGGTGTAAAAAATCCTAAAGAAGTAAAACGTGATTCATTATTTGCAGGTGAAGTAGGTTGAATTGCCGCTTCCATTAGAGATGTTAAGGATGTTGAAGTTGGAGATACTATTACAAAACTAGACAATCCTGTATCTGTTCCATTAGTTGGTTATAAGAAAATGAAACCTGTAGTATACACTGGTTTTTATCCAGTAGATACCCGAGATTATAATGCTCTAAAGGATGCTCTTGAAAAAATTAGTTTATCAGATTCTTCTATTGTCTGAGAACCTGAAACTTCAAAAGCTTTAGGATTTGGTTTTCGTATTGGTTTTTTAGGTTTATTGCATATGGATGTATTGCAAGAAAGACTAGAACGTGAATTTCATTTAGATATTTTAGCTACTGCTCCTTCGGTTGAATTTGTAATTAGTTTAACTAATGGCGAAGTTGAGCATATTACTAATCCTTCGTTTTTTCCAGATCGAACCTATATTAAAAAAATTGAAGAACCTTACATTAGAGCTTCAATTATGTTAACAGAAGAATATATTGGTCCAATTATGGAATTGTGTCAATCAAAACGAGGTAAATACATTAATCTTGAATACTTAGATGAAAAGCGCAGACGCTTGATTTATGAATTACCTTTAAATGAAACAATTTTCGATTTTTTTGATTTAATGAAAAGTTATTCAAAAGGTTATGCCTCTTTTGATTATGAACATATTGGATTAAAAGAAAGTGATCTAGTTAAAGTTGATATAATGCTTAATGGTGAAAAAATAGATGCTTTAGCATTAGTTGTACACCGCGATTTTGCTTATTCAAAAAGTCGCGAGCTAACAGAGAAATTAAAAGAAGTGGTTCCAAGAAAAAACTTCGAAATTCCTGTTCAAGCTGCAATTGGGGGTAAAATAATAGCGAGAGAAACAATTAAGGCATATCGAAAAGATGTTACCGCTAAGTTATATGGTGGCGATGTCACTCGTAGACAAAAGCTACTAAATAAACAAAAAGCTGGTAAGAAGCGAATGAAACAAATTGGAAGTGTAGAAGTGCCTCAAGAAGCATTTTTAGCACTTCTAAAAACAGACACTCAAAAGAAAGGTTAGACAAATGGATATAAGACCAATTATTACAGGTTCACCTGATGGAAATACAGGTACTCATATGGCCATAAGTGCAACAATGACTAATAACATGGCACAAATGGATATGAAAACTAAAAGTATTTTTAAACCATCAAGAACACTTGATCCTTTAAAAGTAATTCCAAATGGTATTTATAAAGTTTTTAAATCAGAAATTACAATTAAAACAATAAATATTTCACTATTATCTGTAGTATTTTTTCTATCTTTCATCTTTTGTTTATTATTTGCTTTTAGTCCAACTAGTTTTAGCCAACTACTGAAAGACCCTTCGAGTTCAGTACCATGAGGATGATATATTATTCCTGTAGTACTTGGTGTAATATCAATAGTGGTTCTAACGTTTGAATCAATTGAATTATCTGGTATAAAAAAATCTATTTTGCATTATCGAGAAAGAATAGCGGAAGGTGAATCATTTACTCCACCTTTTGTAGCAATACTTTATGAAAAATTGATGAAAAAACAAGTACGTAGAACCTGATTAGTGGTAGCAATATTATTTTATTTAGGTTTATTTACTTTAATATTTTGAGCTCTTAAAGATAAATCGTGAAAAGCCCTTAAATTTCAGGAATGAATTCACAATAGTTTTGTAAATCCAGATTTAGTAGTTTATATACTTTGTGGTATACTAATAGGAGTTGTAGTATTATTTATTGTCAATTCAATCTATCGAAAAAAACGAATGGTTGATATTCAAAACTTTTTTGGGCAAGAAGTAATGAATTACGCTGATTTATTAAAAGAAAGAAGCAATGCACATAAATATTGAGCAAAAGTTTTTTTTATTAGTGTATTAGTTATCTTAGTTATACCTATTATCACTTTATTAATTGTTAAGAAATTTGTTAAGAAAGGAAAATAATGCCTACTTGAGGAATAGTTTTATTAGTAATTTTGCCATTAGTATTTGGTGTTATTGGCGGTATTGTTGCAGTTATAATTACTAAGAAAAAATTTGAAAAGCAACTAAGAGAAAATCCACCAATTAATGAAAAAATGATTAGAGTAATGTTCCAGCAAATGGGACGTAAGGCTTCAGAAGCACAAATTAGACAAGTTATGCGTTCAATGAAAAACGCAAAATAGTCTCGAATTAGGGCATATTTGTCCTAATTTTTCATATTATATATATATATATATATATAAGTCATTTTGATTTATGTATGCTATTATTATTTACAAAATGAATATTAAAATAATTAATTATTAGGAGAAAAAAATGACACCAAAAACAAAAAAAATCCTTATGATATCAGGTATTACAGCAGCAGCTGTTGTTGGAGTAGTTGCCTTATCTGTAATTCCATATGCAGTTCTTAAAAGCAATAAACAAAAAAAATCAACGTTAGAACAAAAAACAACTGAAGCTTTAAATAATGTTGATTTAAAAATTAAAAGTGTACCTGAAGGTTTAGATGATAAATCTAAACTAACTGCTTCTAAAAAAAATTTAGAAGAGTCAAAAAAAGAACTTGAAACTTTAAAACAATCAGCACAAAAATCTAAAGAGGCTGTACTTGTTAAAAAAATCGAAGTTAAAGAAAAAGAAATTAATTCAGCAATAGCTGCGCTATCAACCAAAATTGAATTACATGATAATCTTGAAGCCATTAAAGATCAAGATATAAAAACAAAAACTAAAGCCAAACTGTCAGTTTTCTTTGATGAGCTAAAAAAAGAAGATGATCTATGAATAACTTCTAATTTAAGTAATCTTGGTATAAAAAATCTAATTGGTGAACAAGAAACCCAAGAAATTGAAACATTGTTTAAAAATAATTCTAAAAATTTAAATAATTTTTATTTACAAATAATATCTAAAATTGTAAAAAAATACAATGAAAAACCAGATGATAAAGCAAAAGTTAATAACTTGGCAAGAGATTTATATAAAGAGCATTTCACACCTGAAAACATTAAGAATTTCATCGATGATGAAGCATATGGTTTAGCAAATCACTTCTCAAAAACTATTGAATTAGCCAAAAAACATGTTGAGCTAATTATTAAAAAATACAATGAAAATTCAGAACTAAAAAATAATGAAAATTACACAAAATTACGTAATGCAATAAATGAAGAAATATTTGCTAAAGACAAGTTATATGAAAAAGCATTTAAAGAAATTAAAAATTTTGATTTTTCTAAATATCCAGCTGATACAGCTTACAATCAAATTTTTGATGGCATTTTTGACATAGTTGACATATTAGAAGATACTAGAACTGGTTTATATATGAAACACGGAATAGTATTAGACACAGTTTTAGCAAAAATAACAGATTATTTTGACTTTATTGACATTTTAATATTGCAAAACTCAAAAAAAGCTACAAATTGATCAAAGTTAAATGATTCATTTTTAACAGCATTTAAAAAATAAATCAAAATTAGATTTAAAACTTAAAATAAATACCACTCAAAGCAATGTCTAACCCAAATTCAGCAGCTTGGACTGTTAGTAAAAGATGGACATTGCTTTTTTTATTTATTTTAGTTTCTAAAACCGCTTTGTTAGTCACAATTTTATAATATAATTTATAAAATTTATTTTAATATATGGAGTGAGTAATTTATGAATAAAATATTAGTAATTAATGCTGGTTCAAGCTCAATTAAATGAACATTATTTAGCAATACTTTAGAAGTTGAAGCAAAAGGCCTAGCTGAAAGAATTAAATTAGCACAGGGCAAATTAATTTTTAATTATGATAATAAAACAGAAGAAATGGAATTAGCCTTACCTAGTTTTTTAGAAACTGTTAAAAATTTAGTAGAACAATGAAAGAAGAAAAATATCATTAATAATTTTAATGATATATCTAAAGTTGCTTTTAGAGTAGTAAACGGCGGCCCTAATTTACAACAAACAACTATTGTAAATGACCAAGCTATTAAATGATTAGAAGAATCAATTGATTTAGCTCCTGTACATAACCCCGGAGCCTTAGAAGCTATTATTGCATTTAGAACACTTTTACCAAGTGCTACAATGTCAATGCACTTCGATACATCTTTTCATAATTCGTTACCTAAGGTTTCATATACATATCCAATTAATTATGAACTAACTAATGAACTTAATATTAGAAAATATGGGTTTCATGGTTTAAATTACAACTACATAACTCAAAAGTGTCAAGAAATTTTTAACAAGCCTAAAGTTAATATAGTTGTAATGCATATTGGTAATGGAGCCAGTTTATGTGCAATTGAAGATAATAAATCAATTGATACATCAATGGGATTTACTCCTTTAGCAGGTATCATGATGGGCACAAGATCTGGCGATATAGATGCTTCTATTATTCCATATATTGCTAAACATAAAAGCATGTCACTTGAAGAAATATTTAAGATATTAAATGAAAAATCAGGTATGCTTGGAGTTTCTGGAGTTTCTTCCGATGTTAGAGATATTCAAAAAGCCAAAACTACAAATCCACAAGCAGCATTTGCACTTGATTTATATACTCAAAGAATAGCTGATTATTTAATTACATACATTAATAAAATTAAAAATAAAATTGATGCAATTATTTTTAGTGCTGGTGTTGGTGAAAATGATTATTTAATTAGACAAGAAGTAATTAACAAAATTAACTTGATTAATTTAAAGGTTGATGAAACTAAAAACAAAGGAAGAGACTTTGGTGATTATAAAATAATATCGGCAGATGACAGTTTAATTCCTATTTATGTAATTAGAGCAGAAGAAGAATTATTTATAGCTAAAGAAGCTATATTGCTAAAAAACTAAATAAAAAAATAAAAGCCTATATAAGGACAAAACTTTTAAAGTTTGCTTATAATTAGGCTTTTTTTGTATTAATCTTTTTTTATTAAAGCTAAAACATCAGAAATTTCCTTTTCTTTATTAATTAGTTCAGCTAAAGTTGTTGAACTAGTGTTATATAAAGTCATAAATTCTTTTAATTTAGCATCAAAACTATTTCTTAAATCTATTGATTTAAATGTTATACCATCTTGTTGTGTGATTACACTTAAATCACGATACATATATGTCCCTGCTTCAAATCTTTGAGCTAAAACACTTTTGTAAATATCATACTTAGTGGTTCTTGGATTTAGTATTTGTTGTAATTCAGCAATATCATTAAAGTTTATTTTAGTTAATAAACTTGGATCTTTCTTAATAGCTATTTTATTAGCGTTTCTTTTGATTAGATATATAGAATTGTCATATGAAAATATATCTAATTCCATATTTTTAGCAATAGTAGTGGTATCAAAATATGTTTTTAAATCGACTTTTTTGCCTTCTCTTAAATCGATAGCAAATAGGTCATGTTCATGTTTATTATTTTTTTCATCAAAAGAGTATTTGTATACAAAAGCAACATTGCCTACCATAAATACTTTTGGAATTGTGCTATCTTTAGCATTAAGGAATGAATCATCTATTAGTTTTTTAATTGGATCATCATTTGAAACTAATTCAAAACTATTTGGTCCATCATGGAAATTAGTTTTGAATAATCCCATACCTTTTTCATTTGCTCTTCCTGAATAAAGTGCAAATGTATATCAATTATTTTGATATTTAAAGAATCTACTTTGAATAGAACTTAAAATTCAACCATTTTTAGTCATTCTTTGACCTTTATTGTTATGTGATAACATAGTGCTATCAACATAGCTATTTTGAGCAAAGTCTTTAAACATATGATCAATTGGTAGAGTTCTATAAAACAATCTATAACCAGGGTAATGTAAATCTCTACGATCTGCATCTAGGTTAATTTTTAGTAAAAAACCATCTTTAAATTTAGAACTTCCCTTTAGTGAAGAATTAACATATCCAGATGGATATCTAACAATATTATCATCTACTTCATTATCAAAGTGAAGTGTATCAACATAATACCATTTAGCTTCAGTATCATTTTTCGTTTTTGTTTTAACTCAAACAAATTGGTGGTGTCCTGCTTCAGATTTTTTAGGATATGATTGAATTCCAACTAGATTTAATAAAAGTGATGTCATTCAAGAATATTGTTGACATACTCCATAAAAATCTAAATCAATAGTTCCAGATAAATTGAACTCAGGTTTTCATGTTTCATCTCTATATGAATATCTGTCAGCTACATATTGCATAATAACAAAGATTTTTTCTTGTTCATCCATATCTTCATTGATAAGCAGTAATGCATCTTTGACAAAATCCACAAATTTTTGTTTGATGTTTTTATCAAAAACAAGTCTTTTATCAACTGAGTTTACTCCATTATTAAGTCCATATAAGAATTTTTTTAGGATAGCTAATTTAATAAATTCATCATCAATTTTTTTATCTTTAGAATTGTATTTAAATTCTTCAGTTTCAACATTGATTGAATATGCTCCAAAATGTACATAAGCATTATCAATTCAATCTTCTTGAGCTCATTTGAACACAGCCTCAGCTAAATATCTAGCATTGAAATTATGTTCATATAAATTTAGATCTTCTGTTTCAAGACCAGTAACAAATTTATGATAAATTTCTTTTAATTCTTGTATTTCAGCTTCTTTGTCACCTATTTTTGATTTACGAGTGTAAGGTTTTTTAGGTTTGCTTTCTCATAAATCATGTTTTTGGTCGGTTATATTATTTTTATCATTAGGATAGATTTTTTTAATTTCGCCATATTTTCCATTATAAAAATCTTTAGTTTTTGTATCGTTGGTTTGTTCATCGGTTTCATTAACATCAAGTGTTGAAATTGTACTACCTACAAGTCTAGCTAGTTCAATACTTCTTCTATAAGCAGAACCTAGTGTATAAGTTATATTTTGTTCTTTATCTAAAATAAATACTTGTGGTCTAAAAGTACTAAAACTAGTAACTTGATTTCAATCATCTGTAGGTCTAAAAATATGTTTGTCTATTGCGCTTTTGTTACTATATATATCAATAGTATTTTCTCATTTTGCTTTATCTCTATAATCATCTAACAAATCAACAAAATTAAAATCATCAAAATGTTTATCTTTGAAATAAGATAATGCTTGTAAACAATATCTACATCCAATATCACCTCAAATTACAATGGTTGCCTTACCATTTTTAGCAATAATATCACTAAATTTATGTTCGGTATCATCAGCTTTTTTAATTTTTAGTTCTGATACATTTTTAGCATAAAGATTGTCAATTAAATCTTGTCTAACATCACTAAACTCTGGATTATTTTGTTCAGATCTTTTTCTTTGTTCCCATGTACGGTATTCATTGTTGAATTTTGGTCCATTAGGATTTTGTTCCTCTGGTTTAGGTTTAGCTAAAATTGTTTCATAAGAAGATTTTAGCTCATTCTTAGCTGATATTAATTCTTCCTTGCTAGCATTAGCTTTGTTTTCTATTGTTTTAGCTTTTTCTAGAGCTTTTTCTAAATCTGCTTTTTGGTCAGCTCTTAAGGCATCTTTTTTAGCTTCAATTTCTTTAATATAAGCACTTAAGGCATCTTTAGCCTCTTTAATTAAGTTATCTTCTATATTAGGCTTAGATTGTTTGGCTGTTATTGTTATGTCAAAAGTCTTTTTAACAACTTTAATAAATTCTTCATTAAAATTGCCTTCCAAACCATCAATAGCATTAACAACAGTACCTTTTTCATCTAATAAAAGAATTTTAGGAGTAGTGCTAAAATGCATAACATTTTTTCAAATAAAATCTTGATTATCTAATAATGAATCATCTAATTCAGATAAAATGTTTTTTTCTTTAAAAGCTTTTTTAGATAATTCGATGTATTCATCAAGCCTATCATTATCTACAGAAGTCATAACTTTAACGTAATTGAATTTATTTAAATCTAACTTATTTAAATCTGCTAAATAATCCAAACATGTTAAACAGGTTGGTGAGCCAAAAATAAAAATTGTTTTTTTAGTAGTGTCAACAATATCATTAATTTGTTTAATTTGTTTCGTGTATGACATTGTTTTATATTGATACATATTATGGTTGAAAAAATTTTTAATGAATTCTTCGTTAATTTCAAATGAAGGATTTTTAGCAATGTGCTCATAAGCACCATTTGCTTTATATGAATCATAATCATTTTTATCATCTGATAAAGCACCTATTATATCGAATGTAAAAAGCGCTTCATTAACATCGCTAATATCTATACATTCCACTTTTAGTTGGTATGTTTTTTTAGTTTCAAGAACAACTGAACTTCCAAATAATTCTTTAATGCTTGAGCTAAATGGTTTAGATAATATTTTAGTAGTAGTGCTAATTTGATTTTTAGTTTTGAAGTCTAACAAAGTAAATTTATAATTAATACTACTTTCTTCAATGTTTTTGGTTTCTAAATTAAATGAAATGTCTTCGTTTGGCTTAAAACTAATTTTATTTGATTTAATTTCTAACAGTTTTTGAGAAGATTTAACATCAACATGAGGCTTATTTTCTCTTAGTCATTTAGTTATTCCGCCATCCATTCAATAAATGTTTTTAAAACCAAGCTTTTGCATAATCTTAGCTGCAGCTTGTGAACGATTTTGTGTACGACAATAAACTAAATAGATTTTGTTTTTATCGAATGCATTAATTTTTTGTTCAAAATTAGGATCATTTAAATTCACATTGATCATTCCATCAATGTAATTTTCTTTTATTTCACCTTCGGTTCTAACGTCAAGCAAAACAAAATTCTTGTTATTTTTATTGTTTCTTATAAATTCTAATGATTCATCTGTTGATAGCTTTACTGGTTCATTATTATTAGAACATTTACTAGCCAAAGGCACAATTGTTATTGGTGCAGCTGATATAAGTCCTAATCCAAAGATAATTTTTTGTTTTTTATTCATATTTTTTTCTCCCTAATATATATATATATATATATATATATATAGCAAATCAACAAATATGCAATACAAATATATACTCCTATTTAAGTTTTAGTATTTTAATACAAAATTGTTAATATTTTCAAAATTTAAATTATTTAATTTTGTAAAATAATAAAATACATGACTTTTAAGGTCTTAAAATATAATTTTAAGATTTAGCCAAGGGGAGGTGAATAATGTTCAAACTATATAAATATATGGATAAAAAATTTAGATGATTATCAGCATTATCAATATTTTTAACTATTTTTCAAGTTGTTTCATTTTTGTTTGTTCCTATTTTTGTTGGACAAATTTCATCTCTTATATCTTTAAATGCCTTTAGACAATCAGATCCATCAATTCCTGATTATTCAAAAGTAGAAATTTTGAAATTATTCACAGTTGAGGGCACAATAAATGAGTCAATAAAACTATTTTCAATTTATTTTGCTATAGCTTTGTTAGTAGGAATAATAAGTTCGTTTGGCACTTCTCTTTTAGCAACCTATATTTCAGTTGCAGGTTCAACTCAAATTAGACAAAGATTGTGAAATCATTTAGGTAATTTATCACAAATTGACATTGAAACTCTTAGTCATTCAAAAATAATCACTAGATTTACAATAGATATTAATCGTATACAATGAGGTTTATATTCTTTTTTAAGACTAAGCATTATTGGACCACTAAATTTAATTTTTGGTTTAGTATTTGCTTTATTAACTGATTTAAAATTGTCTATTGTTTTTGGTGTTTTAATTCCAATGATTTTAATGACAGTTATTATTGGTGGTTTAGTAGTTGCGCCACTATTTAAAAAAGAACAAAAAGCTAATGAAAAAATTAACAATGAATCACGTGAAAGTATATCAGGTGCCAAAGTTATTAAATCTTACAATTTAGAAAATTTAAGATTTGAAAAATTTGATGAAGCCAACAATAAATGACAAAAAATTTCACGTAAAACATGAAATGTAAATAGCGTTATTTTTTCTTTAATTAATTTATTTTCAAACATTATTATTGCCTTAGTCTTATTAGTTACTGGATATGTAGCTAGAAATAGTCATTATTCACAAGCTGAATTTAAAACAGTAATATCAAATGCAGTAACATTTACTAGTTATGTAATATTTGTAACTGTAGGGATAGTTTTATCAGCATTTGTTGTGTTTTCTTTAGTTAGAGCTTTTATATCGGGCAAAGAAATTAATAAAATTTTTACTAAAAAACCAAATATTGATTATAAAGAAACTGGGAACCAAATTACCAGTGGTAATGTAGAGTTTAAAAATGTATCATTTAACTATTCAGGCATTTTAGATAATAATAATGTTTTAGATAACATTAGTTTTAGTGCTTTTCCTGGGCAAGTAATAGGCATAATTGGACCAACAGGTTCAGGAAAAACAACAATAGCTAGACTAATAAGTCTTGATTTTAAAACCTTATCAGGTTCAATAAAAATAGATGGTCATGAGATAACAGAAATTGCTACAAAATCTATTAGAAACAACATTTCTTTTGTTTATCAAAAACCAAGCATTTTAAGCGGAACAATTAAAACAAATTTATTAATGGCTAATCAAAATGCAAGTGAGAAAGACTTAATTGATAGTACCAAAAATGCTTGTGCTTATGAATTTATTCAAGATTTAGAAAATAAATTTGATCATGAAGTTCAACAAAGAGGTGCAAACTTATCAGGTGGTCAAAAACAAAGACTTTCAATCGCTCAAGGTTTATTAAAAAAACCAAAAATCCTTATTTTAGATGATTCAACTTCTGCTTTAGATTCTAAAACAGAAGCTAAAGTTTTAGCTAATATCAAAAATAACTACAACCAAAAAGAAATGTTGACTTTTGTTATTGCTCAAAAAATATCTTCAATCATGAATGCAGATAATATTTTGGTGATGGACAATGGAAAAATAATATCTTCTGGGAAGCATGATGAACTAATGCAAAAATGTGATTTATACCGTGAAATAGCACTATCACAGTTAGGGGGTGAAAATGTATAATTTAGATCCTCTTGAAAATAATAAAAAACTAACAAAAGACGAAGCAAAAAAACAATCTAAATTGAAGTGACAAAGTTTTAAAAAATTAATTCATTATTTAAATTATCGAAAAGGAATGCTATTTTGAATAATAACAACTTCAATACTGTCGGCATTATGTCTAACTATATCTACTTATTTACTGGGTTATATTACAGATGAGTTTTTAAATTTTGATTTTTTATCAGGATCAAATTTTGATGAACTTAAATTTATTGGTTCGATTTGTTTATTGATAGTTTTTGCAATTTTAAAAGAAATATTTTGGTACACTTCCTCATATTTATCAATAAGAGCCGGAATAATAGCTTCAGCAATTATGCGGCTAGATGCTTATAAAGCCATTATGAAAATGCCTATTTCATTTTTTGAATCAACTAATACTGGTAAATTGATGTCTATTATTTCAAACGACATAGATAATATTTCTAGTGGTTTGTCGACTAATTTTAATAACATTATTTCCACAATTGTAATAACCATTACTTCAATTGGCTTTATGTTATATTATTCAGTTTATTTGACACTAATCACCATAGCTTTATTTCCTGTTTTATTTTTTGTAATGTTTTTCTTTTTGAAAAAAATAATGGTTCATTACCAAAGTCAACAAAAGAATATATCAAACTTAAATGGTTATATAGAAGAAAACTTAGCCGCACATCATTTAATAAAATCACTGGATTATAATGCAAAAAGCAATGAAGAATTTAAGAAAAAAAACTTGAAATTATACAAATCTTCTTTGAAGGCAAATGTATATTCCGATTTAGCTTGACCATATGCCACTACAGCAATTAATTTTTTACAATTAATAATTGTTGTTATAGCTGCACTTTTAGCAAATGCCAACATTGGCACAGGATCGAACAAAAATTTCAGTCCTGGTGTCATTATATCTTTTGTATTCTATATTAGAATGATCCTAAACAACTTTGTAAGAGTGCTTGAAAATATATCAATAATGCAATTAGCCATTGTTTCTTCAACCAGAGTTTTCAATGTTATTAAACTAAAACCTGAAATTGATGAATCTAAACTAAAAACTATTGAAAATATTAGAGGTGATGTTAGTTTTGAAAATGTTAATTTTTCTTATACTAATGATCCTGATTCATTACAATTAATTAATGCTTCTTTTCAAACTAAAAAAGGTCAAGTGTTTGCTATTGTTGGTCCCACTGGAGCTGGGAAAACTACAATTATTAATTTATTAAGCAAATTTTATTTGCCAAATAGTGGCACAATAAAAATTGATAATTACAAATCATCAGAAATTAATGAATCAAGCTGAAGAAATCAGATTTCTATTGTTTTACAAGATACATTCTTATTTCAAACCACAATAATGGAAAACTTAAGATATGGTAACCTAGAAGCAAGTGATAAAGAAATTATCGAAGCAGCTCATTTGAGCCATGCACATGAGTTTATTAAGAAACTTAAAAATGGTTATGATGAAATCATTGAAGAAGGCGGAGCAAATCTTTCTCAAGGAGAAAGACAACTGCTAGCCATCACTAGAGCAATTATTGCTAACAAAAATATTTTAGTTCTAGATGAAGCCACTTCTAATGTGGACACTAGAACTGAAAAAATCATTCAAAAAGCTATGCTTAATTTAATGAAAGGAAAAACTTCTTTCATTATTGCTCATAGATTATCAACAGTTATAAATGCCGACCAAATTCTGGTAGTTAAAGAAAATAGAATTATTGAACGTGGAACTCACAAAGAATTATTAGAATACGGTGGTTTTTATAAAGAATTATATGAATCTTCATTTTCAGAAAACTAAAAATTAAAATACTAAAAAAATGTAATGAATTCAGATCAATTATTTTAGATCTATAATCTCATTACATTTTTATTATTTAAATACCATTTCTATTTCTTCTTCGCTTAGTTCTTTAATATGACCTAATTCAAGACTGTCGTCCAATTCTAATGAACCAATTGAAATTCTTTTAAGATAGCTTATTGTATAACCTAAAAAAGCTAACATTTCTTTAACTTGGTGAAACTTACCTTCATAAATTGTTAAATAACCGGAATTCTTATCTATTAATTCTAGATGATATTCATTTACAACATAACCATTAGATATAGTAATCGGTTTTGAATGTTTATTATCTAATAAATCATTCATATCTTCTTTTGTAACAAAAAAATATTTTTTAGGAATTTTAGATTTAGGGCTTGAAATTTTATGTCCTAATTTTCCATCATTACTTATAATTAATAACCCTTCAGTATCTTTATCTAATCGACCTATTGCAAAAAACTTATTTTTATCTAATTCTAATAAATCAAAAATAGTTTCTTGATGTCGGTCATAATTAGCAGTTATACATCCACTAGGTTTATTAAACATATAATAATAATTTTGCTTAAAAGTTATTATTTCATCATCTATCATAATTAAATCATCTGTAGCGTCAACATTGCAAGTTTTATTAATTATTGCGCCATTAACTTTTATTCTATCTGACCTAAGAAATTTTTTAGCTTCTTGTCTTGTAATGCTTAAAGCTGAGCACAAAATTTTTTCAATTCTATATTTCATTATTTAATTGTTTAATTTATTCCTATCGCAACACCTTTGTTTTTAAAAACATATTCATCATCGTTTAAGAAATATACTTTTATTAATTCAGGATAGTCACTAAAAGGATTTCGGTTTCCTTGATGTTTAAATATACCATTGTTTCTGTCAATATCAAATTGAGAGATATAGTCATTTTCATTTCATTTTAAGTATGTTTTTAAATAATTGTCCTTAATTCAATTAATATTATTTTTTTGAATAAAAACTCTTCGAGAAGGTTCATTAGCCATTATATTTCTATCATGATAAGTTAAAACAAAATATAGTAATGCTCTAGCAACATCACCTTTAAATTCATCTATTACTTCTGTAACTGTGTCATTATCTTCTTGGCTAGTTCCTATTTTTGTACCATTACTTGATTGATATTGAATTGATTGAATTACTGTTCCGTATGGTGAATTACCATGACGTGCATTTACGTATTTATCAGTAGGTCAAACATGGTGTGCATCTTCTCTCATTGGACTAGACTTTTTAAATCAAGATTGAGGAATGATGTGTTCTCTATTCATTCCTGTTCCTTCTTTGTTGCCTATATCTTGATATTCATTAAATCTGAAAACAAATTTATCTTTACCATTGGGTATTTCTGTGTATATATCCAAGACAGTACCATCATTTTCATAGTATTTATCAACGAAAGCATCCTCGTAAGTCCGGTGTAATGCAGAATAGTTTCCAGTTTTATTTCTATGTTTAAGTTGCAATTCAAATAATTTATTTCTAAGTTGTTGACCGCTTAAGCCATCTAATTCAGCATAAAATTGATTTGAAGCATCATATCTAATTCCCTTTACTGATAATTTATCTAGTTTTTCTAGAATAATTTGAGCTTGCTTCGATAATTCAATGTAATCAATTTCTTCTTCTTTGGCTGCTAGAGCATTAATTTCTTCAATTAATTTCTTTTTATTGCTTGGACTTAGCTCATTTAATTTTTTAAATATTAATGTTTTTATTGCTAAATAATCATCCTTTTTAGTATCTGTATTGTCGCATCTAGCTGATATTAAAGATACAATAGGTAAAAGCGCAAGACTTGGAACCATCATTAATGTTTTTAGTTTAGATTTTATTTTCATTACTATTTCCCTTTTTTATACTACTAATAATTTACATACATAATTATAAAGAATAAAAACGTATAAGTTTTCACTTATACGCAATTAATAAATATAAAATGGTAATTATTTTTCAACTTCAGCTTTTTTAGCTGCTCTTCTTAAGTCGCGAGCTTTTTCTTTTGCTAATTTGTGAGCTCTTTTTTCAGCTCTAACTTTGTTAGCTAATCTAACATCTTTTCTCATGATCTATCCTTTCATTTTTTAGTAGGTCTAATTTAGTTGAACATTGAAAAATAATTATAAACTATTTTTTCTTGATTTTCTTTACTTTTTGTTCAATGTCTTCAATATTAATTTCTTCAAGTGCTGCTAGTTTTTCTTCCAAACTTAATTCTTGAGTTTTCTTCTTAAATTCAGGATCGACAATTTCAAATTCATTGCTAGCTTCAAATAAATCTATTTGTTCATTTTTGGTTTCGTTTTCGGCAATTTCTTCTTCAGAATCGCTGTAATCTGAATTGTAATAATATCTTTTAAGTAGTGTTGTTTCAGTAGTTAATTCAATATCGTCATTTGAATTTTGTCTTTGTAAATATATATCTTTTAATTTTTCTTTTTCTTCATCTTCGACATCATGTAATTCTTTAATTTTTATGTGTTGAATTAAATTTCCACTATTAACAAAATCATAATTTAAATTAACTAATTTATCAATTTTGCTTCGGTCTTTGTGAATTTTGTCCAAATCAAAATGACTAATTTCATTATTGTTGTTAGTATATAAAAATTCAAGTTCGCTCGTGTTTACTTCTAGTGATTTAGGAATAGAATTATTGTTTTTTAATAAATTAAATAACCTTGAACCTCTATTTGTTCTATTAGTGTATTCTATTTCTCTTAAGCTTCATTGTTTAGCTAGTCCACCTTCGGTTAACATAGTTACATTATTAATTTTTGAACAAGTACAAAATGCTGAGACGAAAGTATTATTTTTAGTTTGTAATTTTAATAATAATTTAATCCCTTGTGCCCTTAAAGCTAAGTCTGTGCTAAAAACAGATTCATTTATTAAGAAATAAAAACCATTATTTAAAAGAATGAATAAATCTTTTTCACCGTTACCTATTTGTGCATCAATTAGCTCATCGTCATTATTTTTAAAGTTCATGCAAGTTCTCTTCTTATTAAAAATTTTTGAATCGAAATCACTAATTTTAACTTTTTTGGCATAACCATATTTAGATAATAAAATAATGCTTATATAAGAGTTATAAGAAGTTACTTCCATCACTCTTATTATTCTTTCATTAATATCTAATGATACTAATGAAGAAATATGTATTCCTAATTCTTTTCATGAATTATCTTTAAAAGTATGAGCTTCGAGAACAATAAAGTTACCTTTATTGGTAAAAAGAATAACTTTTGATAGTGAATTAATTTTGTCATAATATTTAATTGCATCACCATCTTTTAGTTTATAAGAACTAAGTTCGTTTGAACTAAAAATTTTAGTGCTAATCTTTTTAAAATAACCTTGTTCTGAAATAAAGAAATAGAAATCTTCATTTTTAGTTAGCAGTTTATGGTCAACTTCTTTGTTAGCTACTTGTTCAGTAATTTGTGTTTTACGAGGTTGACTATATTCTTTTTTAATTTCCTTTAATTGTTCAATTAAAAACTTATCAAATTCGAAACTATCATTTAGTAATAATTGGCATCTAGCAATTTGCTCTTCCAATAATTTTTTTTCTTCTTGGAATTGAATTTGGTCCATTCTAGATAGTTTATATAATCTTAATTCAGCAATAGCAGTGGCTTGAATTTCACTAAAACCAAATGCATTCATTAATGCAAGAATAACACCTTTTTTAGAATTATCACTTGCCTTAATGATTTTAATTACTTCATCTGATATATCTGCTACTCTAATAAAACCTTCGACAATTTCATGTCTAAGTTTATATTTGTGAAAATCATATGTTATTCCATTAGTATTAACTAATCTTAAGTGCTCTAAGTAAGCAAATAAAGCTTGGTCAAGTGAAAGCAAACAAGGAGCATTTTTGTATATGGCAAGCATGTTGTAATCATAATTAATTCTTAGTTTGGTTTTATTCATTAAATATGTAACAATTGCTTCTGGATTAGAATTTTCTTCTAGTTCGATATAGATTGATAAACCATTTCTATCAGATTGGTCTCTAACTTCTTTAATTCCAGAAATTGTTTTAGATGCGACAATTGAATCAATTTCAAAAACTAATCTTGATTTAATTACTCCATATGGAATTTCTAATATTTCAATTCCAATAATGTTTTCTTTTTTATCATAAACAAAACTATATTTTGAAGATAAAACAATTTTTCCTTTTCCGGTTTGAAATGCTTGGCTAATTCCTTTGGTACCATTAATAATTCCCCCAGTAGGAAAATCAGGTCCCTTAACATGTTTCATTAATTCTTCAACCTTTAGATTAGGTTTTTTAATTAAGGCAATTGTGGCATCTAACAATTCTGCTAAATTATGTGGTGGAATTTGTGTAGCAAAACCAGAAGCTATTCCTAGCGCTCCATTTACTAATAAATTAGGAAATAAACTAGGTAAAACAACAGGTTCATATTCCGAATCATCAAAGTTTGGAACCATAGTCACTACTTTACGTTCCAAATCCTTTAGCATTAATTCAGTTATTTTTTCTAATCTTGATTCAGTATAACGCATCGCAGCTGCTGGGTCATCATCAATAGAACCCTTATTACCATGCATTTGAACTAATGGATAATTACTTTTTCATTCTTGTGCCATTCTTACCATGGCTTCATAAACTGAACTGTCACCATGTGGGTGATACTTACCTAAAACATCCCCAACTATACGAGCTGATTTTTTAAATGGATCTTTATTTCGTAATTTTAAATTTCACATCGAAAATAAAATTCTTCTTTGAACAGGTTTAAGCCCATCGCGTGCATCCGGAATTGCACGTTGTTGAATTACATACTTTGAAAAACGAGCAAAACTATCGCTCATTATTTCAACCATGTTCTTATCAATTATATTTTCAATGACTTCATCAATATTTTTCTTATTTTTTTTATCCATTATATCCTACTTATTTTTGCTTATATCAAACTCATCAATGCTTGAAAAATCAATGTTACTATTAATTCATACTTTTCTAGCTTCAGAATTGTCACTCATAAAAGTGGTTACATTTCTTTCTGTTAAACTTTGTTGATCAATATTTACTCTAACAATAGACCTAGTTTCAGGATTCATTGTAGTTTCTCAAAGTTGGTCTGCATTCATTTCTCCAAGACCTTTATATCTTTGAATTTCATAGTTTGAGTATTTTGAAGTAATTTCTCTAAGTCCTTCTTCATCTCAAGCATAAAAATATTTATTATTTGAACTTTTAATAGTTACTTTATATAGAGGTGGTAAAGCGATATATACCATTCCAGCTTCAATTAAATTACGCATGTATCTTCAAAAGAAAGTTAATAATAACATTTGAATATGTGCGCCATCGACGTCAGCATCAGTCATAATAATTATTTTTCCATACTGTGAATTTTTTACATTAAAATCTTCACCAATTCCAGCACCTATTGTATTAATAATTGTTGATAGTTCTTCATTTGCTAGTATATCAATTAATTTAGCTCTATCTGTGTTCATAACCACACCACGAAGCGGCAAAATAGCTTGAGTTACTCGATCACGACCCATTTTAGCAGAACCACCAGCTGAATCACCTTCAACTAAAAATAATTCTTTTACTTTGGGATTTTTAGATTGAGCAGGTGTCAACTTACCTGAAAGAATTTTTTTATTATCTAATTTATTTTTAACTTTTCTAGCTTCGTTTCTGGCATTTCTAGCTGCCATTCTGCCTTCATATGTTTTTTTAATTTTTTCAATTATTTTATCTGCTGCAACTTTGTTTTCATTTAAATAAAACATAAATTCTTCAGAAAAGAAATCTTCTACTGATTCTCTAGCTTCTGAAGTGCCTAGTTTATCCTTAGTTTGCCCAACAAATTCTAAAATATTTTCCGGAACCTTGAGTGAAACCACAGCAATAATACCTTCACGCACATCAAGTCCGTCAAAATTTACTTTATTTTTGGCTGAATTGTTTTTTGATCATCATTCATTAATAGTTTTAGTTAAAGCAGTTTTAAAAGCAGTTTCATGAGTTCCACCATCTCTTGTTTTAACATTATTAACAAAACTGTATATAGTTTCAGTGTAACTATCTGTATAAGCTAAAGATATTTCAATGTGAATGCCATTTTTAGCTAATCCTGATGCATAAAAAGTAGAACTAATAAAGTTCCTTCCTTCACCTACAAAGTTTATATATTCTTTGATACCTTCATTTGTTTGAAAAATTATGTTTTCATCAGTTATTTCATTAATGTAATTTATTTTTAAATTTGAAATTAAAAAACTTGCTTCTCTTAATTTTTCTTTAACAGTTTCAGAAGAGAATTTAGCTTTTTTAAATATTTCATAGTTAGGTCAAAAATGAACTCTAGTGCCTTGTTTAATTGTGCCGCCTATTTGTTTGGTATGACTAGTAATATTATCTTGTTCGAACGCTGTAAAATATTCTTTTCTATCACGATAAACACTAACTTCTAATTTAGAACTTAGAGCATTAACTACTGCTGAACCTACACCATGTAGTCCACCACTTGTTTTATAAGCTCCATCACCAAATTTTCCACCAGCATGTAACTCAGTAAATACTAATTCAACACCACTCTTTCCAGATGCATGCTTAGTAACGGGAACACCACGACCATTATCTTCAACTATAACTGATCCATCTTTTTTAAGAATTACTTTAATGCTATTGGCATAACCAGCTAGCGCTTCATCAATAGCATTATCAACTATTTCCCATATTAAATGATGTAGACCATTAGAATCGGTTGAACCAATATACATACCGGGTCTTTTAATAACTGCATCAAGTCCTTTTAAAACTTTTAAATCCTTTGCTTCATAATTTGTTGTACTCATATTGTTTAATTATATACATTTTAATAAACATATTAAGCAAGAAAAATAAAATTGAAAAAAAGTATTGATTTTAATTTGATTAAAAAAAGCAGTATATAAAACTGCTTAAATTATTGACTTAAATCAAACTTCTTTATTACAACGTTATCTATTGCTTCATCTTCTAGTTTTTGAAGTTCTTGCAATTCTTCTTCTAATTTTTGAGCTTCTTGTCTAGTAGGTTTAGTTACAGGAAATCTTGGAGCAAATAATTCACAAGTTTCGCAAGCTTTTTGTGTAGATATATTCATTGTACCTATGCTTTCAGCAATTTTAATTGTTTCGCTTTTATCAAAAGAAATTAATGGTCTAAAAATAGGTAAATCACATACTTCTGAAATGGTATAAATTGACTCTAGTGTTTGAGAAGCTACTTGGGCTAAATTTTCTCCGTTAGAAATAGCGGCAATATGATATTTTTTAGCTATCTTTTGAGCAATACGATAAAAACTTCGACGCATTAAAGTTATCTTATATTTTTGATTTGAAACAAGACCAATGTAATTCATTACTTTGGTGTAATTAATTTGAAATAAAGTTGATGAGCCTTGATATTTATTTAATACTTTAATAATATCTTCAATTTTCTGTGTTGTTTTATTATCTGTATGAGGTGGAGTAATAAAATTTAAATATGCGATTTTTAAACCTCTTTTTTGCAATAAATTAGCTGCTACAGGACTATCAATTCCGCCACTAATTAAATGCAAGCATCTACCAGAAGAGTTTACTGGCATTCCACCAAGTCCATAAATGTATTCACTAAAAATATAACTAGATTTATCTCGTATTTCAATATAAATACTCAAATCAGGATTAGATAAATTTACTACTTTATTTTGAGTAGCTTTTAGCACTATGGCACCAAAGTGCATATTTAGTTGTGCTGAACTCATAGGATAGTTTTTATTGTGTCTTCGTGCTTTAATAGCAAAAGAACTAAATTCTTCATTTTCTATAATTTGAAGAACTACTTTTTCTATATCTTTTAGTTCGTTAGAAGTTTCATAAACAATTGAATATGAAGAAATACCAAAAATATATTTTAAAGCTTCTAGATTGTGCTCAGAATAATTAACAAAAGCACGATCAAATTCCATTTTAATTTCTTCTTTTGGAATGTGGTTTTCCAGATTTCTTTTTAATTGGTTAATAAAATCTTTTTTATTCTCTCCCTTTAGGCTTAATTCCCCATATCTAATTAGTATTTTGGTTTTTTCCATATTATTCCTTCTTTTTTAATTCAATTATTTTGATGATAACTTCTTTATATTTGTGGCTATAAAAAAGATTATTTAACACCAAATATTCATCGCCATCAAGTTGTTTATCCTTAATGATATATTGATATTTTTCTAACATCTCTTTTGCAACTTTGATTTCAGCATTTAAAATGATAATCATTCATTTTATTGTTTCATTATATAGTTTTAGGGTTTGAGCACTTTTTTTAGTTAAAGGCTTAGCATTTTTCAATTGTTTTTGATATGCCTTTTGAAGAACATGAATATCATTAGTGATTGGAAAATCAAAATCATGATCTTTGTAAATATTAGTATTTTCTTTTTTTATGTTAGTTATTAGTTCATCTAAACTAATTTTTTGTTTGTTAAGCAAATTTTCTTGTAAAAAAATTAAGTTGTACATTTTCTTTAATAAAAAATTAAGTTCTCCTAATTTAATAGCAAATGAAATTTTGCTTTCTTCTTCTCAATTTTTAGCTCTTAAAAAATTAAAAAATGGTAAATCGCTTTTACTAAATTTATCAAATTCTTCTTTGTATAAATCATTACCCTTAACTTTTAGTAATTCAGCATGGTTTTGAATCATAATGTCCACTAGATCAATTATTGATTTTCGCAGATTATCTATTGTTTGATATGCAATAACTTCTTTAGAAATATTTATTAGTACTTCTTCTATTCTAGTGCTTAGATTTATTAAATCTTTTTCAAAAATATTTTTTCAACTAAAAACATTTGCATTAGCAATCTGATTTTTAAGAATTTTAATTTTATTTTTGATTTCCGAGCAAAAACCCTTAATTCATTTTTGAGTATATAAAAATCTAATTTTTTGTTTATTTTTTTCATATGTTGTAGCAATGTAGTAAATCTTATCTTCAATTTCTTGATTAATAAAGTTATAGTATTTGAGTCCTCTAGTAATCATAATGGTATATTCTCGAATTAGATTAATTGCATTTCTTTTATTCTTTTTTATTTCTTTTGAAGAAATATTTAAGTATTTATCTTCATCGAATCAATTAATAACTTTAGTTATTTTTCTTTGAATATTTATTTTTCTTGATTTTAAGTATTTAAAATCTTTAATTTCATTATTGTCAAGATAATTATTCATCATGCTAAAAGCACTTTTGATTTTTAGTGCAAAGTTTATTACATTAGTTATATTTGCACTTTCAAGCTGAGCTCATTTATTATTTTTATTAAAGATTTTGACTATTTTAGTTTTTTGTTCTTTAGCATTATTAAAAATTTCATACAGTTTATTATATTCTTTCAACTTTATTGAATTTTTGGGACTATTAGCTATTTCATATTTAAACTGGTCAAAATATTTATAAAATAAATCTTTATATGAAGTTATTTCAACAATTAATTCAGCCATTTGCATTTCTAATTTTTTATATTTTTTTTCTTTTTTTGAAACTTCATAAAACTGATTATTGTATTGTTCAAGTTTAGTAAATATTTTTTCAATTTTTAGTGATTGATTGGTCAATTTTTTTAAAAACACTTTTGGGGCTATTTTTTTAATATATAAATTAAAAACAATAATAGTAAAAAGCAGCAGTAATACACTGCCCCCTACTATTGCAATTATTGTTTTTCATCCAATCATAATTATTAAATTATAATTAATTAGTTCTTTTAAGGCAAAAAAATATATAATTTAAAAATATGAAAAAGCAGAAGAAAATAACATTAGCCTGCCAAGAGTGTTTGCGAAAGAACTATTCAATTAATAAAAGTAATGAAATAAGGCTGGAAATTAAAAAGTTTTGCAAGCATTGCAATGTTCAAACTTTACATAAAGAGGAAAAATAATGGAAGAGCAAAAAGACTTTAAATCAAAAGAAGAAATTAAAAAAGAAAAACAACAACAAAAAATGTTGAAACGTCAAGAAAAACAAGCAAGGCAAATGGCTTCAAAAGAAGGTAGGCTTTTTACTTTTAGAAACTTTTTTAGAGAAATTAAGCGTGTTGTTTGACCTAAACATTCAAAATCATGAAAATGGTTTGGTATTACTATTGCATTCTTAGTTGTTATGGCTATATTCTGCTTTTTAGTTAGCTTAGCATTTAGCAGTTTATGAAATGTTGTTGGAATAAAATCATAGGAGTAATAATATGAGCGTAAGTTATAAATGATACATGGTCTCAACTGTTTCTGGAAAAGAAGAAAAAGTTATTGAAGCACTTAAAAATAAAATTTCTTCACAAAACAAAACAGAATCTTTTGAAGAGATTAGAATTTTTAAAATGCCACACTTATCTGCAAAAGAATTAGAGAAAAAAACACGTGGAGAAGAATACACAGTTAAATATTTAAATATTTACAAAGGTTACATTTTTATTAAAATGGAAATGACAGATGAATCTTGATACTTAGTGCGTAATACACAGTTTGTTACAGGATTGATAGGTTCTTCTGGAAAAGGAGCTAAGCCAACTCCTATTAGTGAAAAAACCTTCCAAAAAATGGTTGAAAAAGAAAGAGCTTTAATTGAAAAATTTGAAGCTGGTGATATTGAAACTCCTTTCAAAGAGGGTGTAATTGTAAAAATCATTTCAGGTCAATATAAAGGTGTTGAAGGCGAAATTGTAAAAAATAATGATATTACATGCCGTGCTTTTGTTAATATTGAACTTTTTGGGCGTAAGACACCCACAGAATTTGGTTATGAAGAATTAGAGATATGCAGCTAAGCATATTTTTTTTAATCCAAAATAAGCTAAAAATGATATATAATATCATTAACTTTTTTAATTTTAAACTTAATAAGACTTTAAAGAAAGGGAGATATTAAAATGAAAAAAACTACTAAATTGATTATTGGTTTAAGTTCGATTTCAACATTAACCTTACCATTAATTGCACTATCATGTTCTAACCCGAAAACAAAATTAGAAACTGAAATAAAAGCAGCTAAACAAAAAGCTGACACTTTTGTTTTTGCTGATGATTTTAGAGATAAATATAATTTAGAAATCAAAAAAGCAGAAGATAGTCTAAAAAAAGAAGGTATTACCAAACAAGAAATTCAAAAAATATATGACGAGTTCAAACAAAATCTAAAAACCATCACTACCAAAAACACCGAAACAGTGAATAAATATAATGAAAATAGTAAGAGTGTGGAAAAGAAATTCAATGAGGTTAAAGAATTTGCTGCTGTTGGACTTAAAGATAATAAATATTCAGAACTTAAAAAGAAACTAGTTCATGATTATAAAGAATTTGAAAAAAAGACTTCAAAAATGCTTTCACATGAATATAATGACACTATAACAAAACAATACACCAAAGAACTAAATGATTTATTGGAAAAATATAAAACTGAAAAAGCTAAAATAGCTTAAGAAATTTATTTCTTAGTTATTTTTTATGCTTTTGTTTTTTAAAAATCAAGAAAGGATAACATGTTAAAAAAATTATATTTTAAAGAAAATCAACCACTAGACCAATTGGTTGAATATATTTTATCTTTTCGTAATTTAGAAGCCCTTTTATTAAGTGGAGAATTAGGTGCAGGGAAAACCACACTAACTTCTCAAATTGCCAAAAAATTAAATGAAACTAAGCAAGTTGTATCTCCAACATTTAATACAATTTTGATTTATGACAAAATTGTTCATATAGATGCTTACAAATTAAAGGGAGATCTTTTTGCATTTGAAGAGTATTTTGATAATAAATTAGTAGTTGTTGAATGATATGAAAACATTAAGCATAATTTTAAAAATTATATTAAGGTTAATGTAACACTAGAACAAAAAAATAATGAAATTTATCATGTTTTTGAAATAATAGAAAGCACTGTTAAAAAAGGTTTATTTATTGAAACAAGTCTTGAAGATTTCTTTGTAGCTATTGTAGAAAATAATCAAGTTATTGATTATAAAATCATCAAATCATTGATAAAAAAAACTGATAAGTTTTTTGAAGTAATTGATGATACTATAGCTAAAAATAATTTAGACATAAATATGATGGATGAAATTTATACCACTATTGGTCCAGGTAGTTTCACAGGAGCAAGACTTGGCTTTAGTTATGGTCGCACCAATACTCAAATTCAACCATTAATTGCTAATAATGATATAAGCTTAAAATTAATTCCGACTTATGAACTGTTTTTTATTCAAAATAATAAAAAAGAGGTTTTCATTAAAGCGAATAAATATAAAGCTTATAAGGTATCTAAGAAAAATAAAAATATCAATATTGATATAGTTGACATTTCTAGCAAAATTGATGTTTTTGATTATAGAAAATTCATTAAAAACCCCAAACCTTATTTAGAATCTTTTAAAGAGCCAAAAGATTTATTGGAAGCTGAGTTAGTTTATGCTAGTGATCCACAAATTGGAGGGCAATAATGATAATTTTAGCTATTGAAACTTCTCATGATGATACTTCACTTGCAATTTTGAAAGATAATCAACCTATATGAATGAAAACAATTTCACAAACAGATATTCATAAGCAATATGGGGGCACAATTCCTGAAATAGCAAGTAGATTACATGTTAAAAATATTGCTTTAATTTTAGATGATTTATTTAAATCTAATGCTAATATATGTTCTAAAATTGATTACATAGCTTATACTAAAGAACCTGGCTTAATTGGTTCGCTGCAAATTGGTTATATTGTTGCTCAAAGTTTATCGAGAATATACAAAGTTCCTATCTTAGGTCTAAACCATTTAGAAGGACATTTCTATTCGGCTTTTATAAAAAAAGAACTAGAATTCCCGGCCTTAAGTTTACTTGTTTCTGGTGGTCATTCGCAAATTATGTTTTATAAAAGTCAAAATGAATTTGAAATTATTGGGGAAACTCAAGATGATGCAGTTGGTGAAGTCTATGATAAGGTTGCTAGAAAACTAAATTTAGGTTTCCCCGGGGGTCCTTTAATTGATAAAATATGGCTTGAAAGCAAAGATGTTTATCTAGATCATTTTAGTATTCCTCAAACTGAAAAAAAACTAAACTTTTCATTTAGTGGTATTAAAACAGCTGTTATAAATTACATAAATAATTTGGTTAACAAAAAACAAAAAATAAATATAAATAAAATTGCTACAGAATTTCAAAATACAATAGTGATGTATCTAAAAAAACAATTTAGTCAAGCAATTGAAATATATAAACCTAAATGCATTTCTTTAGTTGGTGGAGTTAGCGCTAATAAAGCAATAAGAAATATGATTTTAGAATTGCATAAAAATGTTTACTTACCTGAAATGGAATATACTACAGATAATGCAATGATGATAGCTCGTTTGGCTTATGAGAAAGTAAGGAAATAATATGTGAAAATTTTTAAAAAGTTCTACTTCGCAAGAAAACTGACTAGAAAACCATAAACAAGAAATTGTTTTTTGAGGTAGATCAAATGTAGGTAAATCTTCATTAATTAATGCCTTAGCTAATTCAAAAATAGCCAAAACCTCATCTACTCCTGGAAGAACAAGATTAATTAATTATTTTTTAAGTGATAATAACAAAATAATAGTTGATTTGCCTGGTTATGGTTATGCAAGTGTGTCAAAAAAAGACCAAGTTAAAATTGCCGGCATTATTGATTACTATTTTAGAAACTCTAATACAACTAAAAAAATTTGTTTCTTAATTGATGCTAAAGTTGGCTTTACACCCATAGATCTTGAAATGATTGAATATATTAATTCACTAAATTTGCACTTTGATATTTTTATTACCAAAATAGACAAAGCTAATCAATCTCAAAAACATCGTGTAAAATCTCAGGCTTTAACTTTTAAAGATGACATCAATATTTTTATGATTTCATCACAAAAAAATATAGGCATTACAGAAATTATTAAATTTTATGAACTATAAGTTAAAAATCAGCTTATAGTTTTATTTTTTATCTTCAACAATATTAATATTGTTTAAAATATGTTTTTAGCCCTAAAAGACCTTTTTTTAAACAATTTTTGTATAATTTTAATTATGAAAAATGAAAAAAGAGAAGTTATACTTTTAATTTTAAAAGTTTTATTACTATTTGTATTACCAACAATAATTTTTTTTATTGGTATTTTTAGGTTTCCAGAAAATGCCAAAATTGCTATTATAGTTATATACTCAGTGTTGATTATTGCGCTTGGTGCATATTTGATTTTTATCATCAAACGATATTTAAAAGATATGTCATTATCAAATAAAACATTAAATCAATATATTCAAAATGAAGTAAGTCAATATGGAATAGGCACAATTATATTTTTAAACAATGGAAGAATAGTTTGGGCTACTGATTTTGTGCTAAAAAGATTTGGCAAAAAAATCATTGGCAAAAATATTAAGAGTGTTTTTGGTGTTAATGAAATTGATTCAATTCAAAGAAATTTTAAACACAAAAAAGATGAATATCAATATGACGTTCATGTTAGCTTTGAAAAAAATGTTATTAGCATTAAAGATATAACTGTTCAAGAAAATCTATTAAGCAACTACATGAGCCAAAGAGTAGTTTTTGGAGAACTACACATTGATAATATCAACTTGTATCAAGTTATTTTGTCACAAGAGGAAATATATAAAATATACTCTAAACTTGGAGTTTGATTTGATGATATTGCCAAAAAGTATGACATTATATATCATCAATATGATAATGGTAGATTTTTTGTTTTAACTACTAGTGAAACGCTAAGTTTATTTGAAAAAAACGGGTTTCAAGATTTTTTAGAGCTAAGTAACAAAAAAATTCATAAAAATCTAAATTTAACTTTATCTGGTGGTTTTGCTTATGGAATTTTTAAATTTGAAACTTTAGATAAACTGTCAAAAGATGCATTATTACAATCTAAGACACGTGGTGGTAATCAAATTACTGTGTTAACCAAAAATGAAAAACCTAGATTTTATGGTTCGACATCTGAAATTGATATTAACATGTCACGTACTAATGTTGCTTACATTACTAATATTTTGATGAACAAACTAAAATCAGAAGAAATTAATAAAGTTATTGTCTATGGGCATAAATTCGCTGACTTAGATGCCCTTGGTTCTGCTTGAGGAATTTATTGCCTAGCAAAAGGTTTTAAAAAACAAGCATATATTCAAAATAAAACATTTGATGAAACCACTAGACGAGTATATAATCGCCTGAGTGGTAATGAAAAACAAGTATTTATAAGTCCAGAAGATGCCACTTCTCTAAATGATAAAAATACATTAGTAGTTATTTGTGATACATCTGATGAGACTAGAATTGAAAATATCCAAGCTTTTAGCAAAATTGAAAAAGAAAATATTATTGTTATAGACCATCACCGAATTGGTTTAAATCCCGAATATGCCTTCAGAGAAAATTTATATATTGACTCTTCATCATCTAGTGCTTCTGAAATTGTTACTGAAATAGTAGCACTATCGAACAATAAAGATAAAATTGATGAAAAAGCTGCACAGCATTTATTAAATGGAATTTATTTAGATACAAATAACTTTCAAAAACAAACTTCATCTAAAACATTTTTAGCAGCATCTCTATTACAGTCTTGAGGTGCAAAAATTTCTATTTCAGTTGAATCTCTAAAAATGAATGATGTAATTCATGAAAAAATTAAAAAATTATTGGCTAATTTAGCTGAAGTTAAACCAGGTTATTTTTTAGCATATAATGATAATATAACTGTCTCTTCAGACATAATTTCCATGGCAGCTGATGAAATCCTTAGAGTTAGTGACCGAAAAGCAGCATTTGTAGTTGGGAAACTAGATTCTAATAGATGTAAAATGTCAGCACGTGGTATTAAAACAAACGTTCAAGTTATAGCTGAAATAGTTAATGGCGGTGGGCACTTTGGCTCAGCAGCAGCAGAAACAGATGAAGATATGGAATTATTTGTTGACAATATAAAACAAGCGATAGTGAGTGTGAAAAATGAAAGTTATAATGATTAAACAATATGAAAAATACAAAGTAAATGAAATAATCGAAGTTAATGATGGTTTTGCTAAAAACTTTTTAATTAAAAAAGGCTTTGCTCAACCTTTAAACAAACAAACATTAGCAAATTTACAAAGAGTTAAAAACAATATAGCCATTGACCATGCCCAAGAAATATCTAAGGCAAATGAAATTAAAGCTGAAATTGAAAAACTAACACTTAATTTCTTTTTAAAATCAAATGGCAATATTGTTCATGGCTCAATAACAAATAAAGCAATCGAAAAAGAACTAGCTAAAAACAATATAAAAATTAGTCCCTATGCTTTATCAAAAGATACATATAACACTTTTGGAAAACATTATATAAATGTAAAACTACATCCAGAAGTTACAGCAATTTTATTAATCGAAATTTTTGAAGATAAATAAAAATTAAAAAAAGAAAGGAATTCTTATGTCAAATCTGAAGCAAAAAGTAACAAATACGTCTAATTTAAATGACAATGAAATTAGAATTGCTAATAACGAAGTAGCTTTGTTGGGTTTATTGCTTACAGATCCGACACAAGAGGCATATTTAAGTATTTCAGAACAAATACGTCCTGAAATGTTTCATTTTAAATCTAATCAAATACTATATAGTGCTATTAGTTCAGTTATCAATAGTTCTATTAATTTTGATTTAACTAACTTATGAAATTATTTAGATAAAAATAAGTTAACTGATGATATTAGTGCTTTTGGGATGAGAGCAGTTGAATATATTCCCTATTTAACCAAAAACCCAGGGTTTATTTCTGAGCTTAAAAAATATACTGAAAACATCATCAAACAATACAAGACCGATAGATTATATGATTTATTAATTTCATCTAAAGATACAATTGAAAATAAAAAATTTGATATATCAGATTTAATTTCTAAGTTGCAAGTAAATCTTTTAAACATTGATATCTCTGAAATTCATTCAAGTTATGATAAAGTTTATGATACTGCACAATCAATTCTTAACCGAATTTTAAAACATGATAATAATGATGAAATAGGTGTTGGTCTTTCTTTAGGTTTTCCGGAATTGGACGATCTTTTATTAGGTATTAATAAGGGAGATTTAATTATTATTGGTGCTCGTCCAGCAATGGGTAAAACTGCATTTGCTTTAAATATTGTTAATAATATAGCCAGAAACAACAAAACTGTTTTATTTTTTAGTTTAGAAATGTCCAATGCACAATTGGTACAAAGAATGATGGCAACAGAATCGTTTGTACCAATTAGGCAACTTAAATCAAAGAACATAAACATTGAAGAACAAAGAGCTTTAATGCAAACTGTTGAATTAATGAGATCATGAAAAGTATTTCTAAATGAGCGTTCAACTTCAACCATTTCGGATATTATTACATCTTGCAAGAGATTTGCTAACAATAACCAAGTTGATTTAATAGTAATAGACTATTTACAACTAATAAGTGGTTCTTCATCAAACAAACAGCAAGAAAGTCGTCAACTTGAAATAGCAACTATTTCACGTTCACTTAAGCAATTAGCAAGAGATATTAATTGTCCAATTATTGCTTTAAGTCAACTAAGTCGTAATTTAGAAAAAAGAGAAGATAAAACTCCTATTATGTCTGACTTGCGTGAATCAGGTGGAATTGAGCAAGATGCCGACCGTGTTATATTTTTGCATCGTCCAGAAGTTTATAAAAACAGACAAAATATTAATAATGAATCTAAAACAGAAAACGGTCAAAAGTCTGAAATTAAACAGGAAGCTTCAGTTGCAAATATTATTGTGGGAAAAAACCGTCATGGAGCCACTGGAGTTGTTCAATTAGTTTTTTATCCTGAAATTAATCGATTTGTTTATGAACACAGACCACAAGATTTTAGATCATCTATAACAAATACACCAAAGCAAAAGGAGGACTAACATTTTTATATGAATCAACAGCAAATTAAATTAAATCAAAAAATAAAAAAACGAGCTAATGCTAAAGCTTTGCGTGATGAAAAAGAAAAAATTTTAAATCCATTAAAAGTTAATTTATTTAATGTATGAAAAAAATATCCCAAAAAAATTCTATGAATGTTTGTCAGTGCTTTTTTGTATAACATTGCGCTTACTGTATTCTTAAAAAAAGCTGCAACAATAGCTTCAGGTACATCATCATTAGCACAAATCATTACTTTTACTTTGCCTTCAACTGCTCAATATTATGGGCTATTTTATGTTCTAGTTAATTTACCTTTGATGTTTGTTTTTTGACGCATGAATCCGCGAATGTTTATGGTTTTAACTTACTATTGGATGTTATTTCAAATTATTGTTCAATTATTATTTATTGAATACACTGGTCGTGGTTCAAATCCAATTGTAAACTTTATAAATCAGCGAATTACTTTATATAATCCCACCGCTACGAGTGGTTATTATTGAGATCCATTTGGTATAGATTCGCGAAATATTTCAAAATTATTTGCTTCAAGTAATTGACAATCAATTTTAAAAGGCACTGAAAGAATAATGAATAACCAATATCATGCTTTAACAAGCATAGAAGATGTTAAATTAGCAGAATATTTTAGTAATCAATTTTTCTTGTCAGATTTTAAAATAATTAAATCCAATATTAACCATTTAGGCTCGGGTCATGCTTTTAGTGTTATTCCATATGATGCGCTTAATGTTATGCCTCAAGTTCTAAATGGTACTAATATTCATGGCGTAAATGATGGAAGTACTTGACCAGTTTTAGTTTATGCTATTATTGGTGGAGTGTCTGAAGGATTTGCTTCAATAGTAGCTTGAAGACAAAGAGGATCAATAGGTGGAACTTCAGTTATATCAAACTACATTGCTTATCGTTCTAAAAAACCTGTTGGTAATGTATTTTTAATGGTGGCTATTTGTTTTTCTTCCGCTTCAACAATCATAATTGGTTCATTAGAATTTAGTGGCAACATTATAGGTCACGTTTGACAATCAGATTTATTTTTAACAAGAATAATGGGCACAATTGCATATCTATTAGTATTTTCAACTCTAGTTAATAGGTTCTATCCTAAATACAAAAAAATCAAAATTGAAATATATACAAAGCGTCCAGAATTAATTGCAGAGCAATTTAAAAAAATTGGCTATGTACACCCTTTTAACATTTTCCGTGGAGTAGGTGGATTTAGTCATGATGAATTTGGTAAGTTAGAAACTGTTGCATTATTTTTAGAAAAAGATTTAATCATTGAACAAGTTAAAAAAGTAGATAAAACTGCTTGAATTACTACATCTAATATTAATGGTGTTTCCGGTCAATTTGACACTTCATTTGTTGACTAACCAATTACAAAACACCTAACACATATAGGCTAAACATATCCCCTATTAGTGGACTACCACAAATGGAGGATATGTTTTTTATTATGAAAAAATATAAGACAAGAATATTTTTATACAAGTTGTGTATGAGAGTGCTTACTGGAGAAAAAATTCCAGA
>NZ_JAOXHI010000007.1:0-35487 GCF_025779955.1 Mycoplasma enhydrae | reverse complement strand
AGCTAATTACTGACTTTATAAATTACTATAATAATATTAGAATACAAATTAAACTAAAAAACCTCTCTCCGTGTCATTACATGAGAAAGGTTTAATTGATTTGTCCACTAATAGGGGACATGTTTAATTCTTAAAATCAGTTACATCTTGTTTTTCTTTTTCAAATTTATCATTAATGCCTTTTATTTTATCTGTGATTCTTCTTCTTATATCATTAGCCTCTTGAACTTTGGCTACATTATTATAAGATGTATTATTAATTTCAACTAAAGCTTCTTGAATTGTTTTTAAAGCTTCATTGTATTCATCTTTGGCTTGGTTTTGTTTAGTTTTATCAGTACCAGCTGCATCTAAAGTTTTATCAGCTGTCTCTTCTTGTTTTGTAGCAGCAGTCATTTTATTTATAATGCTTTGTTCAATGGCTTGTCTTTTAGCATCTGCTTGATCAGCTACATTTTCAGACTGTTCAATTAAGGTTTTAAGTTCGCTTAGTTTTCCTTTGATATTTATATTGCCTGCATAACCAGGGTTTGCTTTTTGGGTTTCGTATACAGTTTTGGCTCCTGGAATAGCATTTCTTAAGCGACTTGAATTTAGTTCATTATATTTTGTAGCCTTTTCAAGAGTCTCTTTTAAAGGTTTTAGAATATTTATTTGGTCTTGAAGAGCTTTTATAATTGTGCTTTCATTATTACCAACTAGTTTATTTTTAATTTTAGCTAAAGCTGCATCAATTAGCTTAATTAATGCATCTGAATCATCTTTAATTCTCTTATAATCGCTAAGCTCTGAAAAATTAAATGATTCTTGTGCTAATTTCTTTGTTTCTTCTAACTTATTTTTTAATTCATTAATGCTGCCATTGTCAGATGAATTAAGAATTTGATCAATTTTTGAATTATTCTTATTTCAATCATTATTAGCAGTGTTATATTTCAATTCTACTCGATCTCTTAAGTCCGAGTTATCTTTATTTAACTGCGCATATCAAAGTTCAGAAGAAGCAATTTTTTGATCTAAAATGTCCAGCTTATTTTTAACTGCAGCCGCTTCATTTCTTCAATCATTTTTTAGATTGCTTGATAACAATTTAGCATCTTTATTTACCTTGTCTAGGGTTGTTAATGCGGAAACAGAAGTATCATATTTTCCTTTTGCATTCATTGCAGCTGTTAAAGCTTTGTTTATTTTTTCAATCTCATCATCAATCGATTTAATGCTTTCTTTTTGAATACCTTCTAAAAGTTTTTTTAATTTTTTATCTAATTCAGCATCTTTTGTTTCTGCATCTTTGATTTTTGGTTTTAAATCTTTTGTTAAATCATCTGAGTTTTGATCTTTAGCTTCTTTTTCAATTTTTTTAGCTTCTTCTGTCGCTTTTTTAAGATTGTCTTTTGCATCTTTTACATCTTTGGCATCATTGCCTTTTAAAGCATCATTAGCTTTATCTAAAGCTTCCTTTAATTTTTCATCTGCTTGTTTAAGCTTATCTTTTAAATCTTTTTCTTTTTGTTCTTTATTTTTTAAATCTTCTTCAGCTGTTTTTAGAGTTTCCTTAGCTTCTTTTATTTTCTTAGATAAAGAATTGTTATCGTCTTTAAGATCTTTTTTATCTTTGTTTTTTTCAAGAAGTTCTTCTGATTTTTTAATTTCAGCATCTAAAGCGTCTTTAGCTTTTTTAATTTGTTCCTTATCTTTTGATTTCAAAGCATCTTGTGTATCTTTTTGGCTTTTATCTAATTTTTCAATTTGTTTTTTAATTTCTTCTTTTTGTTTCTTTAAATCTTCAAGTTTCTGTTTTAAAACTTCTTTGTGATTATTAAGATCAACTAGAGCTGCATCAATAATTCCTTTAGCCATAGGTAAGGATAATTCTTGCGCTCTTTTTGAATTTTTTAAACCTATTTTTTCTAATAAATCGATATCTCTTAAGGCTTCTTCTAATTCACTAATTGTATTTAAATCCTTAGTTCTATTAATAAGTTCTTCAACTTGTTTTTTGAATCTATTAGCAAAATCATTTAATTCCGCTTTTTCTTTAGCTTCATCTTTTGCAACTTCTAATTTTGCTTTAAGAGATTTGATTGCCTCTTTTGCTCTTTCGATTGCTTGATTTACTAAAGCTTCAGTTTCTTTATCATCTAAAGTTTTAAGTTTTTGAACTAAAACATTAGCCTTATCAACTAATTTTTCCAAAGCTTCAATAAATCCTTCAAGTTCTGCTTTTGTAATGGCACTCTTAGATTCTTCAATCTTTTTATCTATTTCTTTAATTAGTGCTTCAGCTTCTTTTTTAAGGTCAGCTTTTTGTTTATCTTTTTGCTCTTGTTTTGTTTTAGCTTGCTTTAAAGCTTCTTTGGCTTTATCTAAAGCATTTATTAGAACATTTTTATCAGATTTAAGTTGATCAACTTTAGCTTGGTTGTTATTAATGTTGACAATATTTTTGTCAACTATTAAAACTACTTTATCACCAATTGCAATGTGCTTTTCTAGTTTTTTGATTTCGTTTTGTAAATCATTATCACTTAAACTAGGGTCAAGCACATTTTTTGAACCAGCATCTAAAATCTTAATCAATTTTTCAATTAGTTTTCTAAGTGCTTTATAGTCTTCATCTTTATTAGCATCTAGTTTATCTAGGTCTTCAACTTCTTTATCAGTTATTTTGCCAGTGTCAGCATTTTTTTGGTTTTGCCTTGATTTTTCCTTATTTGACAAAATAATTTTGGTTACTACAGCTGTTACTAATGCTGAAGTAACAATTGTACCTAGCGCTATTGCTATTTTTATTTTTTTTGAACTATCCATAATTTTCTCCATATTCGTAATTTATAAGTTTATATTATAGCGCTTTTCATATATATATATATATATATTGGGCATTTTGGGACAATTTCTGTAAATATTTTGCTTTTTTGAGATATTTTTGGATATTTTTTATGAAATAGAACAAAAAATAAACACATCCCTTAATTAGTAAAATAGCACTATAAAGGATGTGTGCACTAATAAAAAGACATGTTTTATAATTTATGATTCGTATAGTTTTTCAATTTGCTTCTGACTTAAACTTTTCGGGTTTCCAATTTTTAATATTTTGCCTTCTTTTATAAAAATATAAGTGTCGAAAAATTTTTGAATAATATTTAAATCATGTATATTAACTAAAACTGTTGTTTTAAAGTCTTTATTTATTTCTTTTAAAAGGCTCATTATATCTTTAGACGTTTTGATATCTAGATTAGACGTGGGTTCATCTGCTAAAATCAATTTCACATTTTTTAATAATAGTTTTGCAATTTCTACTCTTTGTTTTTGACCACCAGAAAGTTCAGAAATTTTTGTATATGCTTTATTTAATAAATTTAATTTATCCAAAACTAAAAAAATTTCTTCTTTCTGTTTTTTTGATAATAATTTAAAAAAACTTAAAAAAGCATTTTTATATTTTGGATAAAAATGTAAGATGTTTTCATAAACATTTAAATAATCAATTAAATTTGGTTCTTGTGATAGATAACCTGTGTTTAAAAGTTGATTTTTTCATTCTTTTTTAGTATAGTCATCTATATTTGTATCATTAATTAATAGTGAGCCATTCTTAGTTTCTAATTGTTTTAATATAGCATTAAAAATGGTGGTTTTTCCTGCCCCTGATTTTCCGATTATAGCTATCATTTGACCAGGTTCAATTGTAAGTGAAACATTATCTAAAATTAGTTTACTATCTTTTTTATAAGTAGCTGAATAGTCTTTAAATTCAATTTTAGTCATAGCTAAAATTATAATATAAAAAAATAAGCATATGCTTATTTAAAATCGGGTTTTATTTCTAGATTCTTTAAAACTTGAATAACTGTTTCTTTCATTTCTTTTGAATAACTATCAAAAATTATTTGTTCATCTAATTCTAGTCTTATTTTAGGCAAATGTCTATAGCCATTTTTTCCTAAAATCACAGGTAAACCAAAATATATACCGTGGTTTGAATACTCTTCAGGTAATCTAACCCCCAAAGAATAAACAGCTTGTCTATCTGTTAAAATTGCTTGTGTAATTTCTGCTAAATTCTCACCAATTCCAAAGTTTGTAATACCTTTACCCGTAATTATTTCAAATGCTTCGTCTTTTACTTTCTGATTTAAATTGTCTAATCATTCCCTTGTGATAGTTCCATTAGCTAATCAGTCTTTTAATGACCCTAAACCTATACGCATTTTTGAAAATGGTATTAAACATCTTGAACCATGTTCACCAATTACAAATCCTGTAATTGAACCAGCTTTAACATTTATTTTTTCAGATAAAAATTTCTTCATTCTTGCTGTTTCTAAAATGGTTCCTGAAGAAATAACTTTTGATGCTTCAAATTTTGTTACTTGTTGATAAACTGATGCCATAATATCTACAGGATTAGAAGCAATAATTGTAACCCCTTTAAAGCCTGAGTTTTTAACATCTAAGGCAATTTGTTTAATTAATTTTGCATTATCTGTTAATAATTCTAATCTATCCTTTAGTACACCTTCCTTTGGTTTTACTGAAGCTGTAATAACAATTATTTCTGCATCACTTAAATCTTTATATGTACCCGCTTTAAAAGTTGAACCATTATTTGTCATTGAACACGCTGCATCGCTTAAATCCTTGGCTTGTGCTTTAGCATAATCAACAAAAGCATCAACTAGAATGTAATCAGCTTCTATTCATTTGTTTAATGAAGCATATAAAAATGCTGATCCTACTGCTCCAACTCCTATAATTCCAATTTTAGTCATTCTTTTTTCCTCCCATTAGTTCTGTAAATTTCTTAGATAATTCAATATTGTAAGTTCTTAGTCCATCATCTTCGAATGGATCTATTTCCATTAAATATGCCGACATGATTGCAGCACGGTGAATAAATGTAACTAATCATCCTAAGGTTTTTGCTTCTGTATCTTGAATGTATATTTTAATATTAGGGACTTCATATGTAAAATGGTTATCTGAAACTACTTTATTTAAAGTATTGCCAATTTGATTATATGTTTGTTTAACCAAATAACTAAATTCATCATCCTCAAAATTATTATGAAAAGCAATACTGTAATCTATTAAAGAGTTTTTTAAAAGTATTTGAGTTTCAATAATCTTGCCTTCTTTTTCAGAAAAAAAGTGTGAATTAATTTTTGCATCAGAAGGGTATACACTATTTCTGACAATTAAACCTCTATTTTTTCGATAAGAAGTTGCATTTAAATACATTGCAAATAGTCTTGATAAATCACAATGACTGTTTGAATTAACTACAATATTTTCATATTTCCATTGTGCTTTTTTAAGTGCCAACCTTGCCACAGCATAAAAGTAAGCAGAATTATTTTTATTTAATGGCATTGTTGAATAGAATTCATTAGCTTCCTTAGCTCCATCTAAATAGGCTTCTCAATCAATTTTTGCACATGCCAAAGGTAATAAAACAGCGGCTGAAAAATTTAAAAACTTTTCTGGAGTATTGTCTAATAAAACGAGGTGGTTATATTTCTTGGTTTGTACTGTTTGAAATAATTGACCATAATTATTATTTGTTGTAACAAATATATATTGATTAGCATTTTTAGGACCTAGTTGTTCAATTAGCATTAACACAAGTTCTCGAAAAATTAGTAATGATTCAATATTATCTCCTGTCTTGCTAATAACGTTGATTGCGAACCGCTTTGTTTCTAAATATTGACACAACTGTGCCATTTCTTGACCATTAATATTCTCATCAACATAAAGAAGTTTCAATTTGGTTTTATGGTTAAATTTACCATAAACAAAATTGATTATTGCTTCTGATTGTAAACATATATATTTAGGCGCAACAATAACAAATACTTCAATGCTTTCTGATTCTAAAAAATTAACAATCTTTTTTATATTTTGAATGTCATCACTTTGAATGTTTTTACCAATTTCAAAAAAACCTAGATACTTTTGACCTAAAGCTTCTTTAGAGTTAATTTTTGCATTTAGCTGAGATACAATTTCCAAGTATTTTTCTTCTATTACTTTAGGTTGCATTATCATTGAGCAATCTATTTCTATTCTATTTTTAATCGCCATAATCAATTCCTTTATTTGTAAATTCTAATAAAGCATCAAAATTTGTGTTTTTGGTATCTAACTTAAATTTAAATGGGTTTCGTAATTCTTTAGGATGTATTTGTTTATATGAAACAACCAATGACTTATTGGGCATTATTTCTAAAATTAACAGTTCCTTTATATCATCAACTTTAAACATCATTTTCAAGTCATTAATATAATAATCGCTAACTTCATTAATACTCAAAAAGCATTTGATAGCATCTTTAGTTAATAGAGTAATTACATTTTTAGATACTCTTTGAACTTTTGCTTTAATTATCTTACCTACTGTATATTCCATAAACCCTCTTAAAAATATGTACTATTTAATTATATAATTAATAAATTTTTGTTGCCTATTTTAATATATAATGTAATAATTATAAATATTATAATTACAAAAGAACAGGGGTGCCATTAGGCTGAGAGAATACCCTCATTAACTGATCTAGTTAATACTAGCGTAGTGAGTTTCTTATTTTTTTACTCCCTCTCTTTTAAATATAAAAGGAGATTTAAAATATATGAAAAGACTTAATTTATTTCTAAGTGGAACTATTCCTTTTAGCATTCCATTGACGGCAATTTCTTGTCAAACAGAAAGATTATCGTTTAGCGTTAATCAACCTTGAAATGGAAAAAGACCTAGAGGCTTTTTTGAAGCTATTGTTGATAGTTTTCAAAAATCAACAAATGAAAAAAGGGTCTCATACAAAATTAATTTTATTGAAGAAAATAATGATTCTATTTCACTTTTAAAAAAGGGTTCAACTAATATAGCAATAGTTACAACACCTCTTTTTATTCAACAAAGAGATAGAAATATAGTTCCTATTATTCAAACAATGACAAGAGCTTTTAAATTTGATTTAAACATAAACGACTTATATAGTGATGGAACTAATGCTGATAGACTTAGAATAATCGCTAAAAATGCTCAGGATTTATTTGCCAAAAAACCTTATAAAGAATGAACAAATGATGGCTACAAATGAAATGGTAGCATCTACGAGTATTTTTATGACACAAAAAATGTTGAATACTATCGGGGCTTAATTATGATCCAAGGGACAGGCAAACAAAGGAAGAAGATTAAAGAAGCCTGAGAAAATAAAGACTGAAATAGCTTTAGAAATTTTGGTATTGTAACTGGAAAAGAAACCAGTGGATCTAAATATATTTTGCAAGAAGCTTTGTTTAAAAAGCATTTTAACAAGAAGGACAATTCTTTTCAATCTTTCGCAATTGACAAAAAAAATAATTCTGAAAAATATACAACTGGAAGACCTAGGGATATAGGTAAGGGTTCATTAAAAAAATATCATATTGTTTTTGATGAATTAGGATCTTTTGGATATACACATAACAAAAAAAACAATGATAAGTATTCACCTGAAGATAAGGATTCAAAAATTGAATTTTTAACAGTAACCGAGCCTTTAAAATACAAAGTAATAGCGGTTAGCAAAAAAAGCTTCTTTGATAATGAAATTACAATTCTAAAAAATGCTATTATTGATGTTTGAAAACATAAAAAAGATAACTATGGACCATTAGTTGGTTTTAATGAATATAAAGCAATTGAAGACATTCAAAAAGAAGTTATTGATCCTTATGAAAAAATTTTTAAATAATAATGTATTTGTCTAATAGTTTTTTTAAAGAGCAAATTGTTTCTGACCAAAAACAAATTATTAAAAAAGGACCATTAAGGTTAGTTTGAAAAATTATTTTGGCTTGTATAATAATTGCTTTTATTATAAGTTCAATTTTCATAATCAATTTTAGTTTTGCTAGAAATGGTTGAGGTTTATTTTGATCAGGCATCAAAGATTTTTTTAGCCCTAATTCATATAGCAATTTATGAGGTGAAAATTTATTTTTATTGTCTTTAAAGTTCTTGTGGAATAGTATTAAAATAGTTCTCTTAAGTACATCTTTAGGTTTTGTTTTAGCTTTTATTAGTGCTTATTTTTCAAACTATAAAATGAATTCTAAATATGTAGCAATACCAGTTAAATTTTTAGTAATATTTCTAAGAATATTTCCTGAGTTATTTTTCATATATTTATTTAAAATTTCTTTTGATAAAGAATTAAGTATTTATTTTATTTTATCTTGATTTAGTTGGCTATGATTACATGAATATTTTTCACAAACTATTGAAAATGTTAATTTTAATATTTTTTATCATTTAACCAAAACAAAGTATTCAAAATTTAGAGCATTTTGAATTGAAATATGACCACAAATTAGAAAGAAAATTACAGGATATTTTTTCTATGCCTTTGAATCTAATATTAGATGAGCAACAATTTTAGCTAATCTTGGTTTTTTAGGAATTGGAATTCTAACAAACCCTCAAAACAACCCTTTAGATTACACTCAACTTTTAATTCCTTTATTAGTGCTTGTTATTTTTCTTTTTTTAGTTGAACTTGTTTCTTTAAATATGAATAAATTATTTTTTGAAAATAAAACAACTAATGTTATAAACCAAAAGAAATATAGCCAAAAAAAGATAACTAAAAAAATTATAGGTTTAATAATTGTTTTAAGTCTTGTAATTATTTGTATTTTCGGTATTAGTTCAATTGCAGGTAAGAAATTTTATGCCTCGGGCACTTCTAGTTATTTTAAAGAGATGTTTAATGGAAAATGAAGTGCAATAAATCTTAGTTTTCAAGAAAATGGAATTTTTTATATGCTAATTGAATTTGGAGTACTAATTTTTATTACATGATGTTTAGTTTATTTAATTTCTTATTTTAAAGTTTTAATTATGACTAGGTCATTAGTTGGTCTAAAAACAAGTTTAATATTTAAGTATATAAATATGTTTATTAGAGCGATACCAATAGTTACCATATTTTTGATATTTTCAAATCTATTTAATGGTTTTTCTGCTGCATTTGTTATTGCTTTTGGTATCCATAGTGCTTCTTCACTATCTAGAAACTTAGCACTTAACACAAATGCTTTAAATCAAGAAAAAATAGACGCTCTAAAGAAAATGAAATATAGTAGTTTTTGAATTTATCGCAACTATGTGCATCCAATGATTAAATTAGAATTTATTACTCTAGCCAGTTTTGAAATTGAAAAACTTGTTCGAAATTTTATAACTTATGGATATTTATCATCATCTCTGCTAGGTCAACATGCAGCTCAAAAAAAACATCAAGAAATTTCTGACGTAGCTCCTTATTTATGAATTGGTTTAATTATTATTGCTACCGTTAGTTTAGTTTCATATTTAATTAGACTAAAATATACAAAACAAAAATGAAAATAAAATCAGAAGCAATTAAAAGCTCCTGATTTTTTAATGTCAGTTTCCTGAAATGGTACGCCCTAGGGGATTCGAACCTCTGACCCAATGGTTAAAAGCCATTTGCTCTACCTTCTGAGCTAAGGGCGCATAATATGGTGCCCAGAACTGGACTTGAACCAGCACGACCGTTACAGTCAACGGATTTTAAGTCCGTAGCGTCTACCATTCCGCCACCTGGGCATTAATAATTTAATGCTATATAATTATAATACTTTTTTGCCAAAATGGCAATTTTTATATCATTTTTTTAGCATTAAACATTTTAAGCAAATATGCGCTTAAAATAAGATTATTTTTTTATAGTTGACTTAGTTTTTTCGAACAGTTCTATATATTGTTTGACCGATAATTCTTCTGGTCTTGAATTTAGATTAATAGACATATTATTTAGAATATTTTGAATATCTTTTTTATCAAAAGTATTAATAAGATTATTAATTAATGTTTTTCTTTTAAACTGAAAACATATTGATATAAATTTTAAATAAGATTCTAAATCTTTTATGATTGGAATATTTTTTTTAAAATCAATTCTAATAACCATTGAATCTACTTTAGGAACAGGTATAAAATTTTGGGCTTTCACAGTCACAATTTTATGAATATCAGCCATTGTTTGAATAGATACACTTAACTTGCCATATTCCTTAGTGCATGGTTTAGCAATTAATCTTTCTGCTACTTCTTTTTGAATCATTAGTGTTGCTCTTTTAATGAAATGTAGTTCATTAATTAATTTAAAAAGTATTAATGAAGTTATGTTATATGGAATGTTTCCTATCACTACTTTTTTAGTTTCAGAGGCTAAATTTGCTTTTAAAAAATCTTCATTTATAAAAGTTATATTATCTGGAATTTCTTTGTTTTGCCAATATTCATATATTTCATTATCCACTTCATAAGCACAAAGGCTTTTTACTTTAGGAATCATCAAATTAGTTAGAGCTCCCAAACCTGGTCCTATTTCAATAACTTCTTCATTATTAACTTCGGCAGCATCTACAATTTTTTGTTGTATTTGTTTATTTACTAAAAAATTTTGACCAAAACGTTTTTTAGGTTTAATGTTCATTTTAAACTCCAAAAACTTTCTTGACATTTTGCCTTACTTGTTCAACTAAGACACTTTCTTCTATACCTTTAAGATTAGCAATAAATCTATAAACATATTCTACATAAGGACTAATATTAGGTTTGCCTCTCATTGGAGTTGGTGCTAAATAAGGTGTATCAGTTTCGCAAAATATTCTATCAATCGGCACTTCTAAACAAGCTTCTTGCAAATCTTTGGCATTTTTAAAAGTTACTACACCAGAGAAAGAAAAATAAAAGTTATCATGCTTTATACATTTTTTTGCAAATTCTTTGTTGCCACTAAAAGAATGAAAAACAAATTTAGTATTTTTATATTCCGGCTTAGAAATAATGTCATATGCATCTTCTAATGCATCACGAATATGCATAACTACAACAATATTATGTTTTTGAGCAACTTCTATTTGTGATATAAAACCTTCTTTTTGAATTTCTTTTGAAGGTGAGTCATCATAATGATAATCTAAGCCAATCTCGCCAATTCCTATTACATCATTTGTTATTATTGATTCAAGATATTTACCATCATTAGAACCTTCAGATAGTGTTGGATGTATTCCAATTATTGGATATAAATATTTTTCTTTAGCGCATAATTCCAACAGTTCTGCTGAATCTTCTTTAGAGGTACCGTTTACAAACATTAATTCCATGTTGTCCTGGTGTCATGACTTAACCACATCATGAGGGTTTTCATAATATTCTTTAAAGGGGTGTGTATGTATATCAATATATTTCATTAATCTAACCTTTCTAAAATTTTCATTATTATGTCATTAATTTTATTGCTTACAATTTGAGTATTATTTTTATATTCATCTGAATTACTTGGATTAATAAGATTGTCAGAAATTACTTTAATAACTGAAATTGGTTTTTTATAAAAATTAGCTGTATGAATTAAAGCGCCAGCTTCCATATCAACACTATAAATATCGTCAAAGTTATTATCAATAATTTCAATATCACTTTGAGTTGAAAATCTATCAGCTGTGGCATTATTGACTTCATCTAAATTTAAAAAAGCATTAATTCTTTTATTTAATGAAAAATCAGTTTTAAATTCTTTAATGTTGTTTGGTAATTGACCCAAACTATAATTAGGCAAGCAAGTTAAATTTACATCATAATAGTAACTATTTTTAATTAAATAAGCTTGAGAAATATTTGAATCTTTCAAACCTCCTGCTGGACCAATATTAATAATGTAATCTATTTCAAATTTTTCATTTGCTAAAATTCAAGATAAAAATAAAGCACTATTTACCTTGCCCACTCCACAATGAACTACATAAAATTCTTTATTTTTATATTCACACAATAATAATTCTTGGTATTTAGAATAATCATTATCTAATGTTATTGTTTTCTTAACTTTTATTGATTTTAATATATCAACACTTTCTTGTTCTTCAGCAAATATTATTAGTTTCATATACACTAATCCCTTCAATGATAAATATAAATAATATTATATATTTATTAACTAAATTTAAATTGAACTAAAAATTAGAAATAAAAAAGCGGAATATATTTCCACTCAATATTATCAATTATAAAATTATTAGGCTACTAAACCATATTTTTTTAAGGTTCTTGCATTTTTAACAGTTACTCTAAGAGTTTTTTTAGAACCATTGTCTGTTTTAACAGTTACTTTTTGCAAGTTAAGGTCAAATTTTCTTCTTGTGGCATTTAAAGCATGTGATCTCTTATTTCCACTTAAAGCTTTCTGACCGGTTAATTGATCTCTTCCTGGCATTTTTTCTCCTTAATCTTTGTAAACAATATGTTAATATTTTATATTAAATTTATTTTTTTTAAGTTTTTTAGGTTTTTTATTCTTCAGCCGCTTTGATGATATATAGTTCATCATCTATTCAGACTGTGTCGCCAACTCTAATTTTTGCATTGCGACCTTCAGGAACGCGGTCATTAATTTTGATTTTATGAACACTTAAAAAGAATTTAGCCATTCCACCAGTACGGCAAATACCAGCTTTTTTTAGGAATTGAGCTAATTTAATCTCGTTGCCTTTAATTTCTACTTTCATTAGAAGCCTCTCTGTGGTGTAATTAAATGAAATAAATTAGGATTCGATTCTGAAGTTATTACAATTCGCATCTTATCTGGAGTAAAAGAAAGTTTAATTTCATCTTCAAAACTTTGGATTGCTTCTTTTAAGAATCTAGAATTTAAAGCTAATTTTAACTCTGAATCTGAATAACTAAATTTATTTGATTTAATTTCAGCGTTAGCCATTTCTTCTCTAGTTGAAGAAATAGTTAAAACCTGATCTTGAATTTGTACTCTAATTTTGTTGTAATTTTCACTAATTATTACTGAAGCTTTGTTCAATAAATTATTTAGTTCTCTTTTAGATATCTCTAAAGTATGCTCAAAGTTTTTAGGAATAATTTTAGATACATCTAAATAAACTTGATCAACTACCTTAGATTCAATAATTGTACCGTCAATTTGGAATAAAATCTTTTGATCAGAAACATTTAAAACTACATCGCCACTATGTTCAAAGTTTAAAAGGTCTTTGATGTTCTTAACTAATATTGAAATATTGAAGTTAACATCGTCTTCAATTTCCACAATTTCTTCAGCATATCTATATTTATCAGTTGCAACAAATTTAAGTTTGTTGTTTTGTGCTGAAATATTAATACAGCATAAAATAATGTTAGTTTCTAGTGTTGAAGCTGCCACTCCTACGTTTCTAATAACATTCTTAAGTACGTTTCAATTAATTTTAACTTTATCACCATAAACAGAAAAATCAATTGGTGGATAATCATAGGCACTATATAGATTTAAAGTAAATCGATCATTTTCAGATAAAACTTCCAAACTGTTTTCTTTTACTTTTAATAAAATATCATTTTCAAGTTTTTTAATAATATTTCTAAATAAAAATAAATCCACCAAAATTACTCCGGGAACAATGATTTCAGCATCAAGACTTGCTGGTATTTCATGTCTAATGCTTATTGCTCCGTTTGAACCTATTAAAACAATTTTGTTTCCTTCAGCTTCAATTCTAATTCCTTTCAATTCTGGTATAAAAGGATTAGAATCAATTGCCTTAGCCACTTTTTCAATTGCAGAATCCAGTAATAATTTATTAATCTTTAATTCCATGTTATATCTCCTTGCTTAAAAGTTATTTAGACAACTTTTTTAAATGAAAGTTGAATTTTTTCTATTGCTGTACGCAAAGCAGCATTTTTTTTCATATTATTTTTAATTCATGTCAACGAAGCAATAATTGTTGAATGTGCTTGGTCTCCAACCATTTTTCCAATTTCTTGCAATGTCATATCAAAATTATTTCGAATTAAATAGATTGCAATTTTTCTTGGAATAACCACTTCCTTAGACCTACTAATACTTTTAATTTGTTTTTTTTCAATTCCATAATATTTGCAAACTGTTTCAAGTATTTTTTCTGGTGTAATATTTTCTTCCGTTTTAGTTACATTTTTGAATATATTTTGAATGGTTCTTAAATCATATGTAAAAAAATCATCACCCTCTGCAAATAATTTTATTCTACTAATTGCTCCTTCAATAGCTCTAATTGAAGTAGAAAAATTTCGCCCAATATATCTTAATGATTCTTCTTCTCATAATTCTGGATCAATTCCATTTTCAGAAAGCTTAAATTTAAGAACTGAAATAACATCATCCATTTGTAGCTTATTAATTTCAATAATTAAGCCGCCTTGAAATCTAGTAATGAATCTCTGTTCAAACCCACCTAAATCTGAAGGTTCTTTATCAGCACAAAATATAATTTGTTTACCATTTGTTTTCATTGTATTAATGACATTGAACAAAACATTCAGTGTGCTTTCTTTATTACCATATTGCTGAACATCATCAAACATCAAACAATCGTAAGAAGTTAAATGATCTACAATTTTATTAATCTGTTCCTGATTTTTAGATTTTAGTTGCTCTACTAATTGCCGTGTTAAATTATCAGGATTAATATATAAACACTTCTTATTTTGGTTGTTTAATTCATTACCAATGGCATGTAATAAATGTGTTTTTCCTAATCCACTATTTGAATGAATAAATAAAGGGTTGGAAATATCTTCATAGTTCACACAAATTTTTTTTGCTGCCTTTAAAGCCATTTTATTAAAATTACCTGTAGCATAATTACTAAAAGTTAAATCATCTTTTACATTACTTTTAGTTGATTCTGTAATCATTTTTTCTGTTTTTTTCTTATCAATTACTTGAGCTATTTCATCCAAAGAAGAAATCAAAATTAAATTAATCTTTCTTTCTAAACTATTAGATACAGCTCTTTGAATTGTTTGAAAAAAATTTGTTTTAACATATTCAATAATTGATGGTCAACATTGAATATATGCTGAGTTTTTATCAACATGAACTAGCCTTAAATCAGAAAAAAAGTTATTGTATATCATACGGTCACTTGCAGTATTTTTTAGTTCTGTTTGTAAAATACCATTACTAACACTTAGATTAATTTCTTTTTCTTCATATTTCATATTTAGAATTATATTTTAATAAAAAAATATTTCTGGAATTAATGAAAATAAAACTGATTTTGAAAAATTTATTGACATTTTATTGACATAATCCTTTCAATAAAATAAGGTTAATTTAAGACTAAAATGTAATGAATTTTGTTTATTGACATTATTTTTTTATCAAAATTTTTCTTGTCAATAAAGCTAAAAAAATACCTTAAAATTCAATGTTTTTAAACAATATGATTTCAAAATTTCAGTAGTGAATTTCGTTATTAATTTTAATTAATAATATAGCCGAAAAATTTTATTTTTTTTTGGTAAAATATATTCTAGTATTTTTAGACACTTATAAAAAGGAGAAATTATTTATGAAAAGAACATATCAACCTAAAAAACGTAAACATATTAAAGTTCATGGATTTATGGCTAGAATGCAAACTAAAAATGGTCGTAAAATTTTAGCAGCAAGACGTGCTAAAGGAAGACATAGACTAACTGTATCAGATGAAAAATAATTTTGATGCTTTTTTTATGTATTAAATTTTTAACAAATAAATAAAATATGAATAAAAAAAATACTGTTAAAAAAAATTGAGAATTTCAAAAAATTCTTGATACCCGAAGCCAAGTCATTTCTCGAAATTTGATTATTTATTTTACTAAGTCTAATTACTTTAGAGTAGGAATTTCAATACCTAAGCAATTTGCGAATGCCGTTAAAAGAAATCATTATCGAAATCAAATTAGATCAATTCTTAGAAAAATGGATACTAGTAAGATTAATTATGACACAATACTGATAGCTAGAAAAAGTTTTTTTGCTCTTACGTGAGAACAAAAAAAAGAAGCTATTTATAAAATATATGAAAGGATAACAGATGGCAAAGAATAATAGTTCTAAACATTATGATGCATTTAGAATGAATCAAACGCCACAAGCAAAGAATCCCAAATCTGTAATGAAGCAAGTTTGGAAATGAATTAAAATTGTTTTAATTATTTTCTTTGTTGGAATTGGTTTAGTAGGCTGTATTCAGTCAGTTGCAACCAAATCTGGGGTTAAAGTCGGTTCAGGGCAAGAAGTTTTAACTAAAAAAGATTATATTTCACCCAATATAGTTACATTAAGATGAAACAAATTTAAAAACGAATTCGAAAATGTTAACTTGCAAAAAGATAGTGGTATTGCCGCAAACACTTATTTAGGTCTTGATGACCCTGAACAAATTAAAGCTCTAAGGGACCAAGATGATAAAACAGGTGGACAATATGGAATTTATGGCGGTTCATCTTTTGCTTTACAACTTCAAAAACAAAAAGAAAATATAAAAAATCCAAGTTCTAATTCAGCAGATTGACAAAATATTTCAAATATTGAAATTAAAAATGAGCCTGGTAAAAAAGGTGTTGTATATGGAAATGGTAAAAGACACATTTATGTTAACTTTGGTGATGGCAAAGGCAACGGAAAAACAAAAATTTACAATCCTGTTAATAAATTAAGTGATATATATGTGCCAATTAATTTATTATTTGAATCTTACCAAAAATGACCAAAGAGCGGAAAAGACTCTATAACTCATCATGACTACACACACATCAAATCATTGGAAGTGGCTAAAGTATCTTTAGCTGCAACAAGTAATTCTGATATTTATAATCTCTTGTTATCTGATATTTTAACTAGTTTAATAATTGAAACATTTAATACTTGATTAAATGATAAAAATAATAGTTCAATGTTTGGTCAAACAATAGCAAAGAGAAATGCTAAAACTATTGAACAACTAAAAGCACTACCTAGAGAACAATTAATAGATGAATGAAATAAATACATTCTTTCTTTCAAAAACTCTGTAGGTCCTGGAACTCTTACTTTTACTGAAGAAGAAGGCAAAGCATTAAACGTATTATTCTCTAGTGCTTCAAAAATGATGAAAAGCTATTTATCAATGACATCTTTTGTCAAAACAAACCGCCCTTCAAATGATCTCGATTTTGGAAAAGATATTAACCATTATTATGTAAGTTCAATTAATGAAGCTGGTAACTATAAGCCTGATCATTGAAAATTTAAATTATTTAACTCGGACGCTTTGGTTCCACATAAACCAATAAGTACTTATAAAGAATTCTGAAACCATGGACCATTTTATGGAATCTTTGTTCATCCATTTACACACTTTATGAATTCAATCATAAGGTCTCTTGGAACAACAGGTTGAAGTGTTATATTAGCTTTAGTTGTTACTGTAATTATTGTTAGATTGGTAACATTCTTCCTATCAGCTAAAAGTATTTTTAGCGCTAATAAAATGGAAGAATTAAACCAAAAGAAAGCAAAAATTGAAGCTAAATATGAAGCTTACAAATATGATAAGCAAATGCAACAACGTAAGCAAATGGAAATAAGTGAATTATATAAAAAGGAAAAAATTTCTCCTGTTGCACAATTTGTAAGTTCACTTATAACATTACCAATTTTAATTGTGGTCTTTAGAATTGTATCTACTTCTCCAGAAATCAAACAAGTTACTTTATATACAATTCAACTTTCTGCAACTTCAGTTTCTAGAATTTTTAGAGCCAAAGAAATGCAGTACTTGCCGATAGTTTTACTCTCAACTGGAGTTCAACTACTCGCTCAATTTATGCCTAAAATACTCAAGATGCGGAAGAAAAAATCGCTTCGAGCCGATGCATATCAGCAAGCTGCAATGAAAAAATCAAATAAAAAGGCAATGATAATCCCAATTGTATTTGTATTTATAGGTCTATTCTTTAGTGCTGGATTACAAATATATTGAGTAATTGGTGGACTATTTACTATATGTCAACATATTGCAGTTCACTATATCCAAAAAACCAAATGATACAAACACAAATTGGAACCATGATTATTTAAAAAAGAAGCTACTGCTTAATAATGCAAACATAAAAATCAAGTGCGCTTAATCACTTGATTTTTTAGTTAACTTTGTTTTTAGATTTTTTAGGCTTCTTAGGTTTTGGCAATAATTTTTCCTTTAAAAGTGTTGCTGAAGCAAATATTGAATATAGTGATAAAAATGGAATAATAAATATAATTGAAAAAATAAAATATTTAGAGAGTTTTTTATCGTTCATTTCTTTAGCTAATTTAAAACCAAAAGCTGAATTTAGAATAATAGCAAAAATAATTCCAGCAAATAGGATGGCAATAAAAATATAACTAAAATTAGAAGTTCATGATTTATTAATCTTAAAATCTGGTAAATAAATTGCTAACAATACACCTATAAAAGCACTTAAAATAACTAAAAAAGAAGCACCTAAAATGTATTGATTGTAGCATATTTTTCTCATTTTAGCACAAGGATCAACTATTACATCTTTTTTCACATTACTCTCCAGATAACATAATATTTATTATGATATATAATTTTATTATATTAAGCAAAATGCTTTTGTTTTTTAAATCAAAATAAGGAAAAAAGATGAAATTAAAAGACTACATATCAATATATTTTTTTAAAACTAAAAAAATTGCTCAAAAGTATCGTAAGAATGATATTGTAACTTTGCAATTTTTCCAACGCCACAATAATATTAAATTATGTGGAATTAATGAAGTTTTAAAACTATTATGTAAAAACACAGATACTTCAAAATATATAATTCGTTACCTACCTGAAGGTTCCATTATTCACAATCGTGAAGTAGTTTTAGAATTGGAAGGACGCTATTATGATTTTGGTATTTGAGAAGGTATGATTGATGGAATTTTAGCAAGACAAACTTCTATTGCCACTAATGCTTATAATGTTATAAAAGCTGCTAATGGAAAAACAGTAGTAAGTATGGCAGATCGAGCAGACCATTATATTAACCAACCAAATGATGCTTATGCTCTTAAGGTTGGTGGAATTCAAAATCATTCCACTTTATTAAGCTCAAACTATGATTTGGCTAGAACGTTTGGCAGTATGCCGCATGCGCTAATTCAAATGTTCAAAGGAGATGTAGTAAAAGCCACAGAGGCATATCATAAAGCTTTTCCTAATGATAACCTTTATGCATTAGTAGATTTCCATAATGATGTTATTTCTGATTCGTTAGCTTGTTTAAAAAAATTTGGAAGCACTCTAAAAGCAGTTCGAATTGACACATCAAAAGCACTGATTGATAAAATGTTTACCGAAGGGGAAGCAGAATACGGAGTAACACCTACTCAAGTAAAACGATTGAGAGAAGCTTTGGATGCTAATAATGGCAAACATGTAAAAATAACTGTTTCTAGTGGTTTTAATGCTAAAAGAATTAAAGAGTTTGAAGAAGAAAATACGCCAGTTGACACATATGGAGTCGGAGCTTCATTGCTAAAAATTTGAGTTAATTTTAGCGCAGATGCTACGAAATTAAATGATAAATTAATTGCTAAAGAAGGTCGAGGTTATTTAAAAAATGATAAACTTAAACAATTCAAAGGAGAAATTTTATAATGCAAGATCAAAAAATAAAAAAACAAGAGATCAAAGATAAAATATTTAATGTCCTAGGGTTTATTGTAATCTTTGCCTTTTTGGTTATTGGAATTTTATTATACTTAGCTGCAAACAAGGTATTAGGCAAAATAAATAAGGCTGGAATAATTTCTTGTTACGTATTTGGAACCATATTTCTAGTCTTATTTATTTTAATAATTATTAAAATTATACTTATTTTAAGGTCTGAAAACAAATATGCCAAAAGTGCTGTTGATGTTAGCAAAGTATTTGAAAATTCTGAACTTGATGAAGAACAAAAACAAACAAATGACCTTTTTAATGAACAATATTCAAATCAAATATCAAGTCTAAATATTTATTTTGGTGTATTTGCTGCTATTGAATGTAAATACTACAAAAAAGACGTTGATATTAATAGTCCTGTTGTTAGGATGTTAATTCAAAAAATGATAATTGAAACAACAAAAGAATTTGGCATCTTTGATGTTTACTTAGCTATTGATTTTTCAAAAAATTTAAATCGTAAATTAGTTTGAAAAAACGATTTAAAGAGATATAAAACATATTTTAATTACATTAGAGAAATTTTTCATGCAGCTGATGATTATATTTATGATAAATATTTCATCACTAAAAAGAAATAGAATTTATAAATAAATTGAAAGTATTTTAATTTAAGAAGAGCCTCATTAATTTATGAGGCTTTTTTACTAACTTTAAATCTCTTATAGCTCACGCTATATTGTCATTTTAGGTTTTTAAGTATTATAATAATTATGTTATATATATAAATAATTAAACAATTATTATTAATTTAAGAATAATATTATTTTATTGAGGAGAATAAAATGGCAAAAAATACTTGAGTAATTGCTAAAGATGCAATTGAAGCACATGATAATATTTTTATATTTCATCACATTAGACCTGATGGAGACTGTTTAGGATCTCAATTTGGTTTAAGAGAATTAATCAAAACTAATTATCCCAACAAAAATGTTTATGTTTTCGGAGATGCAATTGGAAGTTTTCCATTTATGAAATGAGATTTTGATAAATTTGAAGATGTTCCTAAAAAACATTTTGAAAATTCATTAGGGGTTGTAGTTGATGCAAACTCTTCAAATCGTATACAATTTGCAAACTACATTTTAGAAAAAAACTTTAGTCATATGTTAAGAATTGACCACCATCCTGTGGATCCAGATATAAATTATGATTACACATGAGAAGATGCGACATATGCTGCTGCTGCTGAACAAATTGGTTATATCGCAATGAAAATGAAATGAGAAGTAACAAAAAAGGCTGCAGAATATATTTATTTAGGAATTAATACCGATTCCGGAAGATTTCAATATGAATATGTTGTTCAAAGAACTTTTGATGTTATGTCATATTTACACAAAAATAATGATTTCAAGGTTTGAGATGTTAATTTTCAATTATCAAAAAGAGATGAAAGAAAAGTTCGTTTTGCAGCTTATGTTTTATCTAAATATAAATCTGAAAACAAGGTGTTATATTTTCATGTAACTAAGAAAATTCAAAAGAAATTTAATTTATCTGAAAATGAAGCAAATGATGTAAATATTTTAGCTAATATTGGAGATTGTAGAGTTTGAGTATTCTTCATTGATATGGAAGACGGAACTATTAGAACTCGTGTTAGATCTAACAGTGTTTGAATTAATCACATATGTGCTAAATACAAGCCTGGAGGAGGACATGAAGTGGCCGCAGGTGCTACATGCCGCTCAAAAACAGATATGAAATCAATAATTAATGAACTTAAAGCTGAGGTTGCTAAATATGATAAAAATTAATGATGAAAGAATGGCAATTTTTAAAGACATAGAGCAAAAGATTAAAAACCGTAAAAATGTTGTCATATTTCACCATATAAGACCTGATGGAGACTGTTTGGGTTCTCAATTTGGGCTAAAGAATTTAATTCAAGAAAACTGACCTGATAAGAATGTTTATGCAATAGGAGATTCAAAAGATAGCTATTCTTATTTAGATTTTAGCATGGACAAATTAGAAAAGAAACCTTTAGATGACTCTATTGCAATTATAGTAGATGCTAATTTTAAAGAACGTATAGAATGTCGTGATTATTTAGATGAAAAATTATTCAGCGAAGTTATAAGAATAGATCATCACCCTAATGATGACGATTTAGAATCTTCATTATCTTGAGTTGATCCTATGTCACCTGCTGCTGCACAACAAATAGCAGAAATGGCATATGGTTTAAACTGAAGAGTTAATGCTAAAGCTGCAACTTATTTATTTTTAGGAATTTATACAGACTCAGTAAGATTAACAACCAACTTAGTTGATGATAAAACAATGTACTTAGTTGCTTGATTATATTCAAAAGGAGCAAAAAAAGATTTAATCCACTATGAAATGGCTAAAAAATCTTTAGTTGACATTAAAATTAATTCATTTATTCAACAAAATATGAACATTAACAATGAAGTAGTTTCTTTTTATTTCAAACTTGAGGACCAACATAGATTAGGAATACTAGACCCTTTGAAAGCTAATAGACCTTTTACATTAGCTAACATTGATGATAATAAAGCTTGGGTATTTTTTACTGAAGAAGATAAAAACCAAATTAGATGTGAATTTAGATCCACAGGAGCATGTGTTAGAAATGTTGCTGTTAAATGAGGTGGTGGTGGTCATCACAGGGCTTCAGGGGCGCAAATTCATGATGAAAGTTTAATTCCACAAATTGTTAAAGACTTAGAACAAGAAGTTACAATTCTAGAAAATTATGATTAACAAAAAGCCGCAAATTTGCCGGCTTTTTTAAAATGAATTATTAAGTGTTTAGTGGCGATTACAGTGTTTTTGTGTAAATTGTTGTAACTAAGTTTTTATCTTTTATACACTCTTATCAATGCTTGTCTAGGATTAGGGAATTCATAACGCTTGCCATGTTGTTCAATAATATCTATAACAGTGTGCTTTATAATTCCTTGACCATTACCAACAATTATGTCAACATATTCATATCAATCATTTTGATCTAGGCTAAATAAAGCGTTTTCTACTTTAAGTGTTGCTTCTATTGAATCTTTGCCATGTAAATCAATTTCAAATCCCATATTTAATATTCCTTTTGACAATTAGAACATAAATATGTTCCTCTGCCATTTATTTTAATTTTTGTTGTCTCATTTTTACAAATTAAACAATTTTTAATTTTGTCACTATGAATTTGCAAGTAGTTTTGATATGAACCAATTTGTTTATTTAGACTTTCATAACTATGGATAGTTGTTCCACCAAATTGATAGCTTTTTTCCATAATCTTAGCACCATTATCAATTATTTCTTTCAGCTTTGTTATAGGTATATTTTTGGCCTTAGTAGCTGGATGGACCTTAGAAGCAAAAAGAGCTTCATCAACATATATATTACCTAATCCTGCCACTAATGTTTGATCTAATAATTTTGTTTTAATAGCAGTTGTAGATTTAGAAATTTTATTATATAGGTCTTCAATATTTATTTTAGAAGGCTCAGGTGCTAATTTAGATAGTGGTAAAGTTGCATTTCAGTTTTTATTGTTTCTTAAATATAATGTCCCAAACATTCTACTATCTAAATAGTGTAATTCAGTTCCATCATTAAAGATAAATTTTGCCATTGTGTGTTTGTGATTTTCAGTCTTTCGTTCAAAGAATCGGTATTTACCTTCCATTCGAAGATGAGATATTAAAACACCATCATTATTAAAATGAAAAATGATGTATTTACCCTTATTTTCAATGTTTTTTATAGTTGAATTAATTAATTTTTGTCTAAAAGTTTCAATTGGTTTTTCTTTAAATAATTTAGGCTTTAAAATTTCTAATTCAGCAATAGTCTTATTTAAAATTTTTTCTTTTAGAGCTTTAATAACAACTCTAACTTCTGGTAATTCCGGCATAGTATTATTATATATCTTTTTAGTATATTGGTATAATAAGAATATGACTAATAAGTACAATAAATTGTTTATTTCAACCACTGATACCGTGCTAGGAATTGGTGGTCCTGTAAATAAAGAAACAGAAGATTTAATATATCAAATCAAGGGTAGAGATCGTAATAAAAAACTAATTATTTTAGTGGCTTCAATTAAACAAGCACGTCAATTTAAACAATGAAATTCTAAGGCTGAAGAATATGCTAAAAAACATTGACCTGGAGCTATTACACTTGTTGTAAATGACCAGGGTTTTAGAATGCCAAACCAAAAGGAATTACTAAGTTTTTTAGAGAAAAATGGGCCTGTTTATATGTCTAGTTGCAACCTATCAAATGCACCTATATGTAAATCAATTGAAAATGCTAAAGTTATTTTTCCAGAAATAACTCAAGTATACAATTTTGGCGAAATGTCACAAGTACCAAGTCAAATTATTAGAGTAGAAGATGGAGAAGTATTAAGGAGTTAATATGATAGTTAAAATAACTAGTGACCATGGTGGACATGAAGCCAAAATAAAATTAGCAAAACATTTAAAAGATAATGGTTATCAGGTTGAATTATTTGGTTCAAACGATTCAAGTACATCTATATCATATGCTGATGTAGGAATTGAATTTGCTAATGAAGTAAAAAAATCACCAGAAGCAAGCAATATCAAATATGTTGCTTTTTGTGGTTCAGGAATTGGAATATCAATTGCTTTAAATAGATTTAAACATATTCGTTGTGCACGAGTGTCCAATGAAGAAGAAGCTAGGCTAGCAAAAGCACATAACAATGCTAATATTCTTTGCATGAGTGGTCGTTTATTAGATGATAAGAGTGTTCAAAATATGTTTCACGCTTGAGAAAAAGAAGTATTTGAAGAAGGAAGACACATTCCTAGAATAGAAAAATTAAAGGAAGTTGGTGAAGAGTAGCATTTGCGACTTTTTTTACTGCAAAATAAAATTTTATATTTGAATTTTGACAGAAAAAATATCTATTGCTTTGGTTTTACAATAGATATTTTGGATTATTTTTTGTCTGCTTGTTTAATTAATTCTGCTATTGAAGGAGCGTTTTTTGTAAGTTTTCTAATGGTGATGTCGTCAACTTTATTATTAGCAGTAGACAGTTGTTTTTTTGTTTTTAAAAGGCCTTCTCTTGTTGCTTCTAGATCCTTAATTGACTTATCAATTTTATCAATAACATTATCAAAGTGTTTGTTGGCTAACTCTACGTTTTTTGAAAAACCTTCTTTAGCAGCTGCTAAATTTTCAGAGAAATTTGCAAAGTCTAAATTTGCTCGTTTATTTTCGATAATTTCTCTTTTATCATCAATGGATTTTAGGCCAATATTTCTTAATAAGTTAATTAGAGCGATAAAGTTATTAGGTCTTATTACATATAAGTTTGGCATGTCTTTTGTTGAAGCATCATAAATTCCACTATTATATGTATCATTTTCTGGTTCCAGCATTGAAACTAAAACTGCGTATTCACAACGCTTTTTATCTCTATCATTTGAAAGCTTTCTGAAGAAGTCCTCATTTTTCTTTTTATTAGTACTATTTTCACCTTCATTTTTCATTTCAAACATAATAGAAACAAATTCTATTCCATCATCTGTTGTTTCTCTAAAAATAAAGTCGCCTTTAGTGCCTTCTAAAACATCATTGTCTTTTGCAAATATTGCATTTTTAAGATTAGGTCTTAAATATTGGTTGTAAGTATTTAAACAATGTTGCTCTAAATCTTCACCAATTAATTTTATAGAAAGAGAAAGTTTGTGTTCTCTTAATCTAGCAAGTTCTTTTTCTAAATCTTCTTTTTCTTGTTTAGATTTTTCTTTAATAGCATTAAATTCTGACTTAAGTTCATTATATTTTTGAATCTGAATATTTATTTGACTGTCAATTTCCAATTTCTTAGAATCATCATAGTTTTTTAGTTTTGATTCTAGGTTTTGAATTTTTGTTTGTTTTTCTAAAATTTGACCGTTAAATTGTTTTTCTTGAGCATTTAACAATTTTTCTTGCTCTAGTTTTAAGTTTTCTCTAGTTGTTTTAAGTTGTAATTGAAGATCATTAATGATATTTTGATATTCACTTTTAATTTCTTGTTTAGTAGCAGCTATATTATTTTGGTTTTCTTGTTTTAAAAGTTCAATTGCTCTTCGGTGGTTTTGTGCTTCTTCATCTATGATTTCTTGTTTAAAAGTTTTCGAAACCTGTGAAACAATAGATTCATAATGATCTTGAGTGATTTCAAATTCTTCTTGACATTTTGGACATTTTATTTTTCTATTCATCTTAACTCCTTATTTTTATTTTAAGATTCAACTTTAGAAGTATTAAATTTACCAATAATATTATGTACTCTTGTTACAGTAATTCAAGCTTCTAAATCGGCTAGTAAAATCTCGTTTTTAATCATATTCTGTTCAAGATAAAGGGCAAATGTCTCAATTTTATAAGTATCAGTATTAGTATATCCACCAGTTATTTTAGCAATATTGTAACCATGTCAGTATTGAATATTCTTAAAGTGTTGGATGATTTTGTCAGGGTTTTTGGTATATATTGAAATTTTTATTTTTCTATATTTAGGGAAAATTAGTTCTATAAACGAAGTGTACATAAATACATATGCTACTGAACATAAAATTCTTAGTAATAATGAAGCTACATTTAAAGGTCTATCAGCTTTAATTCCAGCTATTTCAACAGCTGTTATAACTAAAATTGAAAATGCTCCAAAACATAAAGCCACTATTGTTGAAATGCTTCCGACACTTTTTTGTTTAACACGTGAAATATAATAAACTATGAAATCTCCTCCTGCTGTAGAAGCTGAATTTTTTCAAGCTATTCCACCTGCTATACCTGCCATAGAGGCTCCAATAATTGTATAAACTATAATTGGTCATGTAGGATTTGGAAAACCGGATTGAACTGCAGTATAGAATTTTTTAAGTTGGTCTAATTGGATTTGATTTATTGCCTTAATCATGCCTAATTCATGGCTCACATTAGCACTTAAAGTATATATTCCAGTTGGACTAGTAGGATTTGTTTCAATTCATTTAAATAATTCTTTGTATGTTGTTGAATAACTACCATAAACATCCCAAGGTACTAAAACTTTAAAACTATTAGCCCCATCTTTTACAGGTGAATATCAGTTAACATAGTATATTGATATTTTTTGGAAAAAGAAACCTGCAGGCCCAATTAATAATATTGATTGAAATAATACTTGTCATAATAATCAATAAGTAGTAAGAATCATGAAGAGTCTGGAGTTCTTTTTTCAAAAGAAAATAATCAATGGTAAATTAATTGCAAAATAAATATAAGCAAAATATGGTGCTGTTGCAGACACTGTAAAAGTTAATGATTGAACAATAGCTGAAACTCCAGTGGCAACAGTAGCTGCTTTGGCTAAAAATGTGGCAATAGCTATGTTATATAAGATAGCTGAAATAAACACCATAAGCATTTTTTTAGGAAACTTTTTTCAGACATTAAAAAAGTTAACCCCATATCTATTTAATTCAGTAATTGGTGTAGCTTTTTTCCCGCTAGCCTTTCTAATTTTTCTTTGTTTAACTAAGGCTCGATATTCTTCTGTTTTGATTTGATTTTGTGTATCTGTACCAATATTAACTGGCACTTCGGTTTTTAGTTCTTTATCATCTTTTTTATCACTCATAAACCCTCCATTTGATTAATCTATGAAAATAATAGCAAAATTTTATTTTTTATTTTTATTATCTTAATTTTTGATATAAAAAAGCGACTGTGCTAATTTTTCAGTCGCTATTTTGATTATTTTGATGATAAAGCTTTCTTAGCAGATTCAACGATTGTTGCAAATGAAGTTGGGTAATTAATTGCTAATTCTGAAAGCATTTTTCTGTTTATATTAATATTTGCTGCTTTTAGACCTTCGATTAATCTTGAGTATGTAATACCGTTGATTCTTGATGCAGCATTAATACGTGCGATTCAAAGTTTTCTAAATTCTCGTTTTAGTTGTTTTCTATCTCTAAAAGCATATGTTCATGACTTAACAACAGCTTGCTTAGCTACTTTGTAACCAATTGATTTGTGTCCCCAGTAACCTTTAGCTAATTTTAGTCATTTTCCACGTCTTTTTCTTGTAACTGTTCCACCTCTTGTACGCATAATAATTCCTTTCTATTTAATGATTAATTAAATTAATTCTTTATATCTTTTGAAATCAGATGCTGAAAGCATTGAAGATTTACGAGATTGACGTTTTTGTTTTGTTGTTTTATTTTGAGCTAAATGTGAACGATATGCATTTCCACGTTTTACTTTACCGGTAGCGGTTATTTTAATTCTTTTCTTTAAACCGCTTTTGGTTTTCATTTTTGGCATGTTATTCTCCTTGTTTGTCTGAAGGTTCGTTATTTTGTTTGTTTAAAGCATCAACTTTACGCTTGTCTTTTTCAATATACATATCTAAAAAACGTTCATTAACTAAAGTTGCTTCTTTTGAAATCTTTGCTATATCTTCAACCAGGGCATAGAATTTTCGAAGTATTTCTTCGCCTAATTCAATTCTTGCACGTTCTCTTCCTCTAAATTTAACAGAAATTTTGATTCTGTTACCTTCTAATATAAATTCACGAGTTTTACGTGCTTTTGTTTCTAAATCATGATCTCCAATAAGTGGAGTTAATCTAATTTCACGATTTATTGTTTTTGATTGCTTTTCCTTAACTTCTTTTTGTTTTTTCTTACGGTCATATTTAAATTTTCCATAATCCAATATTCTTGTAATTGGCTTATTGTTTTCAATCGAAATAAGAACCAAATCCATATTATATTCAGCTGCTTTATCCAATGCTTCTGCTTTGGTTAAAACACCTATTTTTTCATTTTCTGGCCCTAAAACAAAAACTTTCTTGTAAGGAATAGCATTGTTTACAACGTGCTCTGATTTTGGTCTTCTGTTTTGATTACCTGCAAAGTTTGAGTTATTTTGTGATATAACTTCCTCCTTAAATAAAATAAAAAAGTGGTTTATCCACTTCCCTAAACTACAAAATAAACATATCAAGATCTTTATGTGTAGCGACCCAGCAAAAAATCACTTAGGTGAGAAATGAATCTTCTTATTGCTATTAAAAGCATTTAAATTATATCTTAATTTTTTTATTTGTTGTTTTTATTATTAATAATTTCTAATCAAGTAATTCTTCAACAGTTTTTTTTGAAAAATTGTTAACTAAATATGAACCAACTACAGCCACACCAACACCCGCTTCAAAGCATTTTTTGATGTTGTGTTGCTTAACACCGCCATCAACTTCTATGATTGTTTTTAGGTTGTTTTCATCTATATATTTTCTTAAATTTGATATTTTATTATATGAATCTTCAATAAAACTTTGGCCACCTAAACCAGGATTTACGCTCATAACTAAAATTAGTGATAAATCTTTTAGATAATTTATTATTTCTTTTTCATTAGTATTAGGATTAATTGCTAATCCCAACTTTACATTATCTTGTTTAGCTTTATTAATTAATTCTTCCAATGTTTGTTTATTCATTGCTTCATAATGAAAAATTAATAAGCCTTTATGTTTTGAATAAATGTTGTAATATTGGAAAACATCTTTAACCATTAAATGAAATTCAATTTCATGTTTTTTAGCTTTACTAATAGTTTCAAGAATTAAATTTTCTGGAATACCCTTATTTGGAACAAAAAAACCATCCATTACATCATAATGGATTCTTTTGACACCTCAGTCAACAAGGGTATTAATATAATCTAAAAATTCTTCATGTTTTACATCTAAAACTGAAGGACTAATTTGTTTCATGTTTCTCCTTAATAAAGTGGACCTATCATTCTTTCTAGGAAACTGACATAGTTAGCATATCTTTCTTTCTTAATTTTGCCAGATTCAACTTGTTTTTTAACTTCACAGTCCTCTAATTTTTCATGATAATGTCTACAACTACGATATTTGCAAGCTAACGTAGCTTTTCTAAAAGCGCTAAAAGCAGTGGGCATTTCGTCTATTGTCAAATCGAATTCAATTGAAGAAAATCCAGGAGTATCAATAATTTCTCCTCCATTAAAATCAATTAAACTAACTTCTCGTGTGGTGTGTTTTCCTCTATTTAAAGATTTTGAAATTGCTTGCGTTTCAAAATTTGTATTGGCCAAATAATTTATTAGAGTTGTTTTACCAACACCTGTTTGACCTACAAAAAAACTAGTTTTGTGCTTAAAAATTTCTTTTAAACCTTCAAAGCCATCTTGAGTTTCATAGTTGATTTCAAAAACTTTATACCCTTGGTCTTTATAAAAATTAATTTTTGAATTTGAGGTTAAATCTTTTTTGGTTAAAACAATTATTGGCTCTACTCCCTTGCTTTCAATGATAATTAAAAATTTATCAACCAACAAGGAACTAAAATCAGGTTCAACTAATGACATGACAACAATTGCTTGATCCACATTGGCAATTTTAGGTCTTATAAAGAAATTTTTTCTTCCCAGAATTCGATGAATAAAACTTCCTTTTTCAAATTCTACATTGTCGCCCACAATGGGTTTCATGTCTAAAAGTCTTAGTTTGCCACTACCACGAACACGATATACTTTTTTGTCTTCAAAAGATTTTATGTCATAAAATCCCGCGACTGATTTGACGATTTTTCCTACTTCCATATTCCTACCTTAAATAATTTAAATATTATTTAATTATATTATACCTTTGATAACTAATACTAATATGGTAGTAACAATTGCTAAAGTTAAGACAACAATTATTGAAATTGTCACCTTTGCTGATAATTTTTTTGACTTTTTAGAACCAGCATTTTTGCCGTCCTTATCAAGTCTAAGTCTTTTTTCTAAACTTGCTTGCGGACTTAAACACTTATTTAAATCTTTTAAAATCTCAACACAATTGTTATATCTTAAATTAGGATCTTTAGCTGTACAACGAATGATTATGTTTTCAACAGCTTGAGGAATTGAAGAACCAACACCTTCCAAAGGAGGAATTTTTTGGTTAACTTGTAAATATAAAATTGATTGCTCTTCTGAACCTTGAAATGGCGGATGTCCAGCTAACATTTCATACATGATAATACCAAACGAATATATATCGCTTTTAACTGAAGCTCTGGCAGTACGGGTCAAAAGTTCAGGCGCGATATATTGAATTGAACCTACAACTTTGTTATCAGCTGTAACACGTACACTTTCATCGGCAATAGAAATACCAAAGTCAATTAGTTTAACGGTATTAGTAATATTTTGAATTAAAACATTACTTGGTTTTAAGTCACGATGGATGACATTGGCATTATGGATGTCAATTAACCCTTGACAAATTTCTTTTAAAATTCTAATAGCTTCATCAATTGGAATCTTTGTATTTTTAGCTATCAAGCTTTTTAAGTCTATTCCCTTAATTAATTCCATTGCATAATATGATTCATTTTCACTAACATAGTAGCCTAACATACGCACAACATTATTTGATCTAATTTTTTGCAAGACATTACATTCATTTTTGAAACGAATTTGATTAGTGGCTTTTTTAGTTGCATCTGGGACCGTTAAAATCTTAACGGCAACTTTTTTGTTTGTACCATTATTAATATAACTGGCTGAATATACTTCACCATATCCGCCTCTTCCTATCAGCTCAAAATTTTCAAAATGCTGATTAACATTCTTATATTTTTTTAATTTCTTTTCCATAATACTAAATCTCCACTATCACTACTGTTAAGTTGTCTTTTGATGCATTCTTTTTAGCAACACTAATTAATTTATTTGCTTTTTTTTCTAAGTCTAGTTTTTCGTCTTGCAAAATTTGTTCCATGGCTGGTTTTTCCATATAATCATGTATACCATCGGAAGTAAGCACAAAGTATTTAACATCCTCGCTACCTTTAAGTAAAAAACCATCACATTTTGGTTTTTTATTAGGTCCTAGGCAACTGACCAATTTATCAGCATCAGGATGTAATTTAGCTAAATCAGGTGAAACTATTTTATATCTCATTAATTCGTGTAATAAGTTTTGGTCAGTTGTAACTTGATATAAAAAACCATTATATGCATATGTTCTTGAATCGCCTATATTAAAAATATAGGTTTGCTTATTTAAATTGAAAATTAGGGCAGCTGTAAGTGTAGTGCCCATATCTTGCAACTCTTCATTTTCTTTAACTATTTCCTGAAGTGATTTTTTAATAAAACTAATTGCATTGTTAAATCATTTACTAATGTATTTTCGATTATTAAAATCAACATTTACATCAAATTTTGTTTGAAAATATTCAAACAGAAATTCAATTGATTTTGTTGAACAAATTGAACCGCCAAAATGTCCACCCATTCCATCACATAATACAGCTAATGTTCAGTCTCCTAAAAAAGAAATTGAAGCACTATCTTGGTTTTCTGATCGATATTTTCCTTTATCACTTTTAACAATGTATTTCATTAAAAATTATGCCTTTCTGCCAGCTTCGCCTTTGTTTTTTTCATATATAATGTTTGAAAAATTTTCTTTTATTATTGCTGTTATTTTACTTAGTGTTTCTTCTACAGAATTATTAACAACAACATAATCAAAAAGATTAGATAAAGCAATTTCTTCTCTTGCTTTTTTTAGTCTTTTAGTAATTAATTCTTCAGTTTCTGTTTTTCTGCCTTCAATTCTTCTTTCTAGTTCAGATAATGATGGAGGCATCAAGAATATTGAACAAATTTCATGTTCTCTTTTTTCTTGCTTATATTTTTCAAGAATTTGTTTAGCACCATTTGTTTCAATTTCTAAAAAAGGAATTTTACCTGATTCATAAATGTGTGCAATTTCAGAACGCAGTGTTCCATAATAATTATCAAAATGTTTAGAATGTTCTAATAATCTTTCTTCTGCAACAAATGTTTGAAACATATCATTAGAAATAAAATAATAATGAACTCCATCAATTTCTGATTCTCTTGGAGGTCTTGTTGTTATTGAAACAGAAAGTTTGAGTTTTAATTCCTTATTATCAAATAAAGATTTTTCTATCGTGCCTTTTCCCACACCACTTGGACCTGTAAATATTATTAATTTTTTATCCATAATGCTTATCTCCTTTACAAATTTATTTTTAAAAGTCATAATTTAAGTCAAATTAGTTTATTAATTATAAACCAAATTAACACTTAATAATTTAGTAAATATAATTTTAACTTATTATGTATATAATAGCTTTTATTTAGTGTCATAAAATTAATTCTAACTAAGCATTTTGTTGAACACAGGGTCTTTAACAGTCTCTAATTTTTAGTAAATGGAAAGCAAACTTAAGTACTTGTGTTTAAAATAAAATAACAATAGTATAATTGTGACATAAATTTTATAAGCATGAAAGGATAATATGGAACCAAAGAGAAGCAGAAGCATAGTTGGAAAAGTATTTTTAACACTTTTTATTACTATCATTACTTTAATAGGAATTTCAGTAGGCATTTATTATGGCTACAAGCATATAAGTTCATTAACACAAAATAATCAAAATAACCAAAATAGTCAAAAAAAGGAACCTGATTATTGAGAAGAATCTGAACATAGAAAAGGAATGATAAAGATCTTTAAAGATGAAGATGAAGTAATACATTTTAATGATAAAAAAATCAAAGGAAAGCAAGCTATAAATCCTGATTTTCAATATGGTAATTTAAGTATTAAAGAAAACCCTTTCATTTTTAAATACCCAGATGGCAAGACAGAAAAATTTTATTTTCTTGGAGAAGAAGGTATAACCATATTAAACAATATGTTTATCAAAAGAGGTATCTATGGTCCAGAAATTAATGCTCTAAAAAATGTATACATAAATTTTGAAACTCAAGGTTCTGGCAATGCAAATGGTCTATATTACACTGGAAAACAAGAAATGTATATTTTCCCAAAGCTTTTTGTAGAAAATAATGCTATTCAAATCAAAAATACTACTGTTGGTAAAAGAGTAGAAATGGTTTTTGGAACTCTAATGCATGAATATGCACACCACATTGATAATATTTACAACAGATCAACCAAAAAAAATGATATTTTTGCTAATGATGATTTAGTTGAAAATGAGTTAAAAGACGGTCATGATCATGGTGGTATTTCAAATGGCAAAAGAATAAATAACAATAAATTTATTAATGAATTTAGAGCTAATCTAAATTATCATGACATTAATGACTCTGAACGTTATAAATATATGCGAAACAAAAATGATTTTGAACATTCATCTAACAAAATCCCTGTATATAAAGACATTAGTTCAAATGATTTATTTAGATTAGTTAACTTAAATATTTCCCCTTATGAAAAAAGTCAAATTGAATCTAAACTATATGATGGTAAACATTATTTTACTAATAACTCTAGACAAAAAATTACATACACTGCTCCTGTAGATAAAAAATCAATTGATTATTTATTTTCAATGGCTGAATTATTTCCAAGAGAATTAATAAAACTATCATTAGGTCCAAATGGTGCGTTTTATGATATAAGAAAACCTGAAGAAAACTTCTTATATTTTAAAACTGAAATTAGAAATAATGGCTTTAAAGCGCATTTTAGTGCCATTGGTGATGATGCCTTAAAAACAATTTCATTTTGAAAAAACACATCAGATTGAAACTATATAAATGCGTATGCTCCTAATTGAGTTTTTAAGAATCAAATTGAACATTTTGTTAGCCAACAAATAAATCACTTAAGTGGTGAATATATTAAACCTTTTCAAGGTGTTGGAGATAAATTTCATAAAGGTCTTTTTAAAGCTTATATAGATTTAATGGGTTGAGGACAATTAATTAGTTTTGCTCATTACAATTTAAATAATAGTAATAGTAATGAAATAAACCTAGGTGGTTATTTCCAATTACCTAAACAAAAAAACATCTACAAAAATAAAGAAATGGCTTTAATTTTTGTAGCTAAAAACGATCCTACAAATTTCATTAAAAATAATATTGTTTTACAAGATTACAACTTTATAGCTAAAAAACAATGAAATTCAATATACGATGGCTGATCTAAAAAAAATGAACAAGCTAATTATTGAACAGAAAAATGAATATATGGCAATTTATTTAAAGAAGACAGTGAATATGTTTCTTATATAGCTAGAAATATAAATTCTACAGAATTAAACAATAAATTTAAAAACAAACAGTTTGATGTAAAACTATGAATTGATTTTAATGATGATAAAAAATATGATTTAAATGATTCAAGTGAGGTGTTTTCATTATTGAATGATAATAAATATAACAATTTAGGAAATAATTTCTTACAAAAACATAATAATGATAAAAGAGTAATATCACCTTATAGACATTTTGGTACAAAACTGCTTGGTCAAATATATGAAAAATTTGAACTTAGCAAAGATATAGATGGAAAATATTATTACACTTTATTAGAATATTAGTTAACCTATTGGTTAACTTTTTTTAATCCTAAAAAGGCTATAGTTTAGTTATAAACTAAAAACGTTTATAGCAACCTTTTCTTTAATGTTAAAATTTAGATAAAAGAATGTATTTAAATTAATTTGTATGAGCTAAGGAGTATATGAATCAACAATTAAAACAAAATATTGAAGATGCTAAAACAATTCTTTTCAAGAAAACTAAAAATGGTAGAGTCCTTTTATCAAAATTAGTTACTTGAAACTTTCTAACGATTACTTTTAGTGCTATATTAGTAATGGGAATAGTTTTACTAATTGGTAACAAAATAGATGTTAACTATAAACATATCCCCTATTAGTGGACTACCACAAATGGAGGATATGTTTTTTATTATGAAAAAATATAAGACAAGAATATTTTTATACAAGTTGTGTATGAGAGTGCTTACTGGAGAAAAAATTCCA
>NZ_JAOXHI010000006.1:0-39587 GCF_025779955.1 Mycoplasma enhydrae | reverse complement strand
CAAATGTAACTGCTGCAATTAATGCAAAAAATATTGATGAGCTTAAAGAAATTATTAAAAAATTAAGTAAGATTAAAGAAAATGCTGAAAAAGTTAAAAATAGTGCAACCTCAAAACACTATTCAGCCAAAGAAACAGAAGCACAAGCCTTAATTACGGACATAACTAAGTCTATAAAAGAAGCAGAAGATGCTCTAAAAGAAGCAGAACAAAGTGAACAAGACAGAATTGATAGAGTCAAAGCAGCACTTCAAAAAGCTGCTCAAGACTTATTAGCTAAAAAACAAGAATTAGACGGCAAAACTAAATATGATGAAATTAATTTAGCTGTCATAACCGCTAACACCGAATTAGAAAGTGCAAAAAATGTTCTAAATTTACATAATAATGTTAAAAACCAAGGTATTCCTGCGCTAAAAACTGAATTAGATGCCCTAGACCAAGCAATTAAGGATACTAACAGTTCTATTACATCCGCTAAGCAAAAAGCAGAAGATATTAAGGAAGCACATGATAATCTATACAATACATTCAAAACTGGTAACTATAAAACAGCTACCCAAGCTGCTAAAGATGCTGGAACAGACGAAACAAAACTAAAAGCTGCATTGAAATTATTAGAAGATGCAAAAACTGAAGCAGAAACTTTAAAAGCTAATGCAACTAATGTTGGTTATTTAGCAAATAATACTCAAATTGTTGCAGATATTGCTGAACTAGATAGATTAATCACTGAAGTTAAAAATAACTTACAATCAGAACAACAAAGAATTGATGATGTACTAAACACTTTAAATGATGCTATAAGAAATTTAAATAATAAAATAGCAGAAGCTGGAAATTATTCAAATAAATACAATTCACTTTCTAATTATGTTGAGCAGCTAAAAACACTAAAAGACACTTCTTTAGGTATTTATACAACTAATAATACCACTCAAAATAAAGCTGTTTTAAAACTAAAAGAAAAACTAGAAGAACTAGATACTTCTATTAAAAATGCAAATCAAAAAATTCAAGATATAAATACCTGAATTAATACTACTAAACAAACTCATGACACAGCATATCAAAGCTGAAAAGATGCTGAATTTAAACAAGCTAAAGAAGCTGATAAGCAAAGCGGCAATTCAATTGAAAAAATTAAAAATGCTATTAGTGCTTACGAAAGCGCTTTAGCTAAACTTGAAACAATTAAGACTGCTGCTAACGCTCAAGAATATCATATTAATGATGGTTTAATGAACCAAAACAAGACAGAAATAGAAACAGCATTAGCTAACTTAAGAGCCAAATTACAGTCAGAACAACAAAAAGAAGATAAACGTGTTGAAGATCTTAAAAAACTATTACAAGGTCATATCAATGCAATAGATGCAGCAAAAACTGCAGCTGAAGCTCAAAAAGAAAAAATAGATCCATTAGACCAAAACTTAGGTGCTTTAGTTAATGCTATATCTAATGCTCGCCCAATTTATAATGCTAATAAAGATGATAAAAACCCTGAGGCAAAAGAATTAGCTAGACAATTAGGAGAATTAATAAATTCTGCTAATACAATAGCTAATGATCTAAAAAATAAACTAATAGAATCTAAGCGAGCAATTGACACCCCCTTAAGTACAATTGACACTAATGTTAAAAAAGCAATTAAAGAAGCTAAAGATGCTGGAGATAACATTGCAAAGCTAGATAAAGTTATCCAAGACTTAAATAAAGAAAAGGACAATTTAGATAAACTTAAATTAAATATTCAACAAAAAGTTTATAAAGAAGCTAGTGATAAAGCTGATGTATTGTTAGAACAAATTAAAGAGGCTTTAAAAGAAGCTCAAAAACAAAAGAATGCAGAAGAAACTAGAATTAGAGAAATTATTGAAAAAATAAAAGAGTTAATGGAAGCAAATAAAACTCATTCTGAAACTGCCAAATTAGCAAAAGACAATTATGATGAGTTGTCTGCAAAATTACCTACATTTAAAAATTCAATTGCAGAAATGTCGAATCTTTATACAAATACGACTGCTCAAGACATACAAAAAATTGGTCTTTTAGATGATCAAATATGAGAAGATTTTAAAAATACTATTACAAGTTCAAAAATGCTGGAAAATGAATTAAATAATAATCTAAAAGATATAAAAGAAACTGCTGAGCGAAAACTTAATACAGCACAAAATAAATGAAGTGATATTAAAACTTCTGTTGAAAGTGCTTTAGCTCAAAACAAAATAAACTTATTAGAAAAAGCTAAAGCTGATTTAGAAGCCTTGAAGTTTTTAGCAGAAGATTCAAAAAATTATGCAGCCCAAAAGAAATATTCAGCTGTTGAAAGTTCATCAAAAACACTAATTGAAACAATTGATGAAAAACTTGAATCAATAAAGAATAAATTAGAAGCTAAAAACAAAAGAATTCAAGATATTTTGGCAAAAATTAATGGTGTTACAACTGAAATTGCTAGAACAGTAGCAGAAGTTGAAAAACATAAACTAAAAGTTGACCCATTAGAAAAAGCAATTCCAGACTTAGAAAAAGTTTATGATAAAGCTAAAAAACTACTTGATGAAATTAATGCTGACGCTGATTTAAAAGATGAAGCTCAAATTAGAGCAGCACTAATAACATTTGGTGCAGATGTTGATAATACTAGACAAAAAATAGCTTCATTAAAAGTAGCTCTTGAAGCAAATAAAAAACAATTTAAAGATATATATGATGCTGCTGTTCAAGTACTAAAAAATCTTGTTGAATACGAACTTAGCGAATGAGGAAATTCAGGTGATATTACTAAAATAAGTGAAATTAAAACAAAAGCAGAACAAAATTTAAATTCATTTAAGCAAGCTACAGCTAAAGCTGAATCATTAGAATACAAACAAGCTAAAATAGATTCGCTGGCCAAAGAAGATGAAGTTAAAGAATTAATTAGAAAATTAACTAACTTAATTGAATTCGAAGGCAAAAGAAAAACCTATTTAGACAAATTAAATGCTGAAGCAAACGAAGAAACATTCTTTATTTATAAAAAAGAAAGACAAATCTTTAAAAATCAAATTAGTATTTTAAAAGCTTCAGATCATACTGAAGATGACATGAAAGTAATCTATGAACAAGCTAAAATAGAATCTAAACAAAATCAAGAAGTATTGCAAACAACTATAAATAATTTAAATAATATTTTCAAGAATGTTTTAGTATTTAAAGACATGCCTTGAGAATCTTCAAGTATAAAACATCATGATATGAAAATTGCTATATTTACTCGTGTTAATCAATTACTAGGCACTAGATTTTCACACTTTGCACATCCGGGCTTAGACTTAAAGCAATTATTTAGAGATTATAATGAAAATAAAAATGGTAGAAATGATGATGGTAAAGATGAACAAACCCAAGAGGGTCAAGCAATTCAAAATCTTCATGATTTAATTGAACAATGAGATACTTATTTAAATAAACTTGATAAAATATCTAAAAAACATGATCAAATTAAGGCTTGAACACTAGATGCTTTAAATATTCAAAATAAATATACGGAAGAATTAGGCGCTTTTTATTCACCATTAATAACTTACTTTGATGTTCTTAATGACATTAGAGAAATAGATGGCAAAAGATTCCATAATTTTGGTCCATCTTCAGAAAATTATTCTAAATTCTATGGTGCTGATGGTTATGTTAAATTACATAAAATTGATTTACTAGGACAAATGATTGAAGAATTAGATCTTTTAGTTGAAAATAAAAAATTCTACAAAATTGAAACCAAAGCTGAATGAGAAAATTACCTAAAACCTTTTGTTGATAGACAAAATGCAATATTAGAAGAAATATGAAGATTACATAGAGTTAGATGAGAATATAGAGATCATGATTATTTAATGAATAAACACTTTAAACCATTTTTCGAAAAGTTTAAAAATGCACAAAGTGTTCAAGAACAAATAAATTTACACAAGGAATTAGTAATCGATAAAGGAGTTATTAAATATATAGAAAATACTTTCTTTGTTGAAGAAAGAGACAGAGCTGAAGGTATCTATAAAGATATCTTAAGACAATTTAAAGAAATTAAAGATACTAAATCTCATGATGAATTATCTAAATTAATTAATGCAAATCATTCTCTATACAAATTAATTTTTCAAATACATAATGATCTTGCTGCCGTTATAGGTTCTGCAGAAAAACAACCAGAACTAAACACAGCAATACTTAAAGAAACATTTGAAAAATTCCAAAAACTTCTTGAAGAAATCAAAGAAATTAAAAAAGCACTAGAAGGTATTGAAAAAATTAGACAAAACCCTGATCTTCAAATTGGCTTAATAGATCCTTTTAATACACCTCAAAATAAATATCCTTCTGAAGTTCAAAATAGTGATGTTTATACACCTAAGAATACAAGTGATTTAGAATTTAGTATTGAATATATGTCACCAAATGATATTGAAGGTAAATTAATGGTTTACTTTAAAGCAAAAAGTAAAAAAGTAAATAATTTAGAAATTATATTTGGAGATGAAGTTAGAACCCATAAAGATCAGTCTTGACAAAAGTCATTTAAGAATGATAAAAAGAGTCTAACAAATAAGGACTATGTACTTGGTGATTTTTATAAGATGGCATGAGATATTTGAAAAATAATATTTGCCAAAAATCCAAATTGAAAAACTAATGATATAGACGAATTTAGAAGTGTAATTCTTTCTTATCCCGAAATAAGAAAATACGTTGAAAAAACAATATATTTAGCATACTCTCCTGAGGGAAATAAAATAAATATAAAACTTAATTTAACTACTAGTGATGAAGTAGGCCTTAACTTGAGAGAAACCCAACATAAAATCAATGCAATTGTAGGCCGAAATTCTGACAAAACTTATAATTATCAAGAAATAACAATTACATCAACTAATGGAACTTTTGTACTATGAAAACCATTGTATGATTATGTAAGAATAATTACCGAAATTAAAATGATTGAAAAATTTATTGAAACATTTGATTCTTTTAAAGATGAATTTGAAACTAAATTTAAAGAAAATATGAAAACTTTTAAAGATCTATTTGAGCCCAAAAACCTTGATTGATGATCTAATGTTCAATACAACGATTATCAACTTACAAATGTATTTGCTTCAACCATTGCTATGATGTCGACTCATTGAAATGCTGAAAAAACTAGAACAGAAGTTGCTGCAAATCCTCAAAAAGTTAGAAATCTATTAAAATGAATAAAGGAAAATATTTTAGCAAGACCTTATAATTGACCATATTTTAATCCTTTCCAAATTTATATAACAGACCCTGACGATCCAGGCACTCAACACATTTTATAACTCACAAATGACACCAAAAATTTCTTGGTGTTTTTTTATCTAAAAAAGTAATTAAAAAACTATTGCGGTCTTTGCAATAGTTGTACATGATGCTTATATTAGCTCATCAAAAATATCTTCGCCAGTCATAACAGTGGGAACTCCAAAGTTTCTTGCTACAATATTGCCGGCAGTTCCTAGCCCTTTCAAAGGACCTAAAACTCTAGGTTTAATAAATGACTTAGAAAAAACTGTTAATGGTAAAGCTTCTCTAGTGTGGTCTGGTCCATAAGTAGGATCATTACCATGATCAGATGTCATAATTAATAAATCATCTTTTTTCATGGCATTAATTAGCTTTGCTAATTTAATGTCCATTCTTGAAACGTTTTGGCTATACCCAATAGGATCTTCTCTATGACCATAATGACTGTCAAATTGAACTAAATTAATAAATATAAATTGATTTGTTGAATTAGATGAAGCGATATCTATAGCTATATCCATATTTTCATCATCTGAAGCAGGCCCATAAACTTTATCGATTCCTACTCCCGCAAAAATATCTCTAATTTTACCAACGGCAATTACTTCAATTCCTTTTTTTTGTAAATCTTCCATAATTATATGCCCAGTAGGTTTATTGGCAAAATCATGGCGATTGAAGGTTCTAGTAAACTTATTATTTTCATAAACAAAAGGTCTAGAAATAACTCTAGCAACATTTCATTCAGGTTTAGAAGAACAAATTTCTCGTGCTCTTTTGGCATATTCATTTAGTTTTTCTACACCCAGAGTTTTTTCATCTCCAATAATTTGAAGAGTGGAATCGGGAGAGGTATATATAATCATATCTCCTGTTTCTATATGTTGGTGACCAAGTTCAGCAAGTATTACAGTTCCTGAGGCATTTCTATTGCCAATTATTTTTCTTCCGTCAAAAGCTTTAGATAATTCTTTAACTAAATCTTCTGGAAAACCATTTTCAGTAAATTGGGGATTTGGTGTTTTTGTATAAATACCCATCATTTCTCAATGCCCAGTTAAAGTATCTTTGCCATTAGAAACTTCATGAATTTGAGCAACATATGCTAATGGGTGCTTATTTCTTGCTACATGTCCTGATATTTTAGCTATCTCTGTAATACCTAAAGATTTTCATGTTGGTATTTCCAGCGGCAGCGCTTCTGAGGCATGTAATAAAGAATTGGCTCCCTTATCTCCAAATTCTTCTTGTCTTGGTTCGGGTCCTATACCTAAACCATCTGTAACAATAAAAAACACACGTTTAAATTTCATCTTATTCTCCTAAAAATCATTTTACTTAAATTCTAATGTTTGTTCTGTTAAATGAATATCCATATTCTTAAACATTTCTTTATCAGAACTACTAGAAATTGTTGTTCTATGCACACATAAACCAGATAACTTATTAATTTGGTTTAGTGCATCTTGAGCACTTGGTGAAGTCTTAGCACTTATAGCTAAAGCAAAAAGTGTTTCCTTTAGATCTAATGATAAATCATTATAATGTAACTTTTCTTTAAGTTCTTGAGCTAAAGCAATTGCCATAGGATCTAGCACATCGACTTCTTGGTCAATTTTAGCAAAATATTTAAGTGCATTTAAGACCATTGCAGCATTAGAATTAAGTAATTTTGATTCCTTGCCGATTATTATTGTTTTGGAATTAATTTCAATTGCAGAACAAACAATATTCTTATTAAAGCTAAATTCATTTGCAGCTCTAATTGATTTGACAAGGCTACTATTAATTTTATTCTCTTTAATTAGCTTAAGTAATCTTTTTACGTAAATCTTTGGATATCTACCTTGTTGATAGCTAATAATTGCTTGATAATAGCGCCTAATGATTTCTTTTTTAGCTGCTAGGCTCACTTCTTCATTATCAACTATACAAAAACCTGCCATATTAACACCCATATCCGTAGGAGAGTTATAAAGCGGTTTTTGATATATGCTAATTAATAAGTTATTTAAAATTGGAAATGCTTCTAAATCACGATTATAACTTGTGCTTTGAATGCCATATTTTTGTAAATGAAAACCATCGACAACATTATAATCATTTAAGTCCACAGTGGCCGCTTCATAAGCCAAATTAATAGGATGTTTAACATCTAAATTTCAAATTGGAAAAGTTTCAAATTTAGCATAACCAGATTTAATGCCGTGTGTGGAATCATGATATAGTTGTGATAATATAGCGCTTAGTTTACCTGAACCAGGGCCTGGTGAAGTCACTATAATTAGTTTTTTGTTAGTAACTGCGTATTCATTTTTACCATATCCATCTTTAGAAACTATGGTTTTTATATTGTATGGATAATTTTTAATTCGATAGTGTTTATAAACTTTGATATTATGCTTCTCTAATTTATTTATAAATTGTTTAACTGGTTTGGAGTTGTCATATTGGCTTATTATTACACTATTAAGACTTAGATTATATTTTTTAAACTTAGTGATTACTCTAAAAACATCTTCTTCATATGTGAGATTTATATCTGATCTTATTTTTTGGTTTTTTAAATCATTAGCTGATATAACAACAATAACCTCGGCCATATCTTTAAGTTTTAAAAGCATTTTAATTTTTGAATCATGCTTAAAACCTGGCAATACACGTGAAGCATGAAAATCATTAAATAGTTTTCCACCAAATTCTAAATATAGTTTTTGGCCAAATTGATTAATTCTTTTTAAAATTTCTTTTGATTGTAAATCAATATATTTTTCATTATCAAAACCTATTTTCATTTACATCTCCAATATCTAAAATATATACTTAATAATTATAAGGTTTAATGATTAAAATCATTATTAATCAAATATATCTTTTGCTTGTGGGCTAGTACAAAAGTGAAATATGTTTCTTATGCAAAAATAACAGACATATGTAAACATATCCTCCATTTGTGGAAGTCCACTAATAGGAGATATGTTTAATTCAGTCTTATTTTTTATTTTGTTAATAAAATAAGAGCTTAAGCTTAAAATTTATTAAAAATCTTTTTAAAATTAAAAATAATCTTTAATTTAATATATATATATATAGGAGGATAAAACAATAAATGAAAAAATCAACTAAATCTAAATTATTATTTACGATTTTACCAGCAGCTACTGGATTAGTGGTTCCAGCAGCTTTATTATCAGCTGGATGTGAAGATCCAAAATTAAAAGAAGAACTTAAAAAGAAACAAGAAGAGCTTAACACAAAACAAGCCGAACTGGAATCTAAGAACAAAGAAATCCAAGAAAAAGACAAATTAATTTCTCGAAAAGATAAAGTAATTGAAAAAATAAAACAAACTAAAGAAATTAAAGACATTCTAAAACAATTAGATTATTATACTAGCCCTGAAAACGATAACAAAATAGAAATCGAAGAAAAAAGCGTTAGTTTTAAGAACTACAACGATGAATATACAATTGCTGAAAAAAATGTTAAAGCATATAATATTAAAAATCAAACTGAAGTTACATACGTTGATGTAGATGAATTTTTAAAAGCACTAGATGGATACATTGATAATTCTAAGATAACTTCTGCAATTGATGAAACCAGAAATAGAAAAGTATATTATTGTAATGGTAGTGGATCACCAGATCGATTAGAAATTAACTGAGAAAAAAATACTATTCATACACCATACACTATCTTTTTCTCTTCTATTTTAAAATTCCCAGAACAAACCGATGATGATCAATTCTTAAAAAATGAACATGAACAAAAATGAGAAGACGACGAAGGTGTTTTATTTGACTTAAATAAATATGAATTTGACATTCTATATAAAGATGGCAAAGTTTTATTGCCATATATCATTTTTAATACTTTATTTATGTCACAAAACTATACAAATTTGTATTACAATGGTGTAACATTCACTAATATTGTTGATGGTATGGATTCATTTGGCAAAACAGAAGATGAAGCTAGAAAAAGAATTAGAGAAGTGGCAACTCTAAATGGTAAACAACCAACTGCTAAAGAAAGAGAAGTAAACTACAATCACCTATTATTTACAATGGATTATTTCTATGGTCTAAAATACCACAAAAAAATTAAATCATTTGAAGAATATATAGGTGAAGATGAAAAAGCTAAATTATTATCTACTGATCCTCAAGTATATAACAAGGCTTACATTAATTTATTCCACAAAAAATTAAACGGATTACATACAATAATGGATTCATTTTCATATTATGAATCAAACCCAAATGAAGTTTTAAGAGATAAACTAAAAAGTCCTGATGACTACGGTGAATACCGTGATAGATTCTATAAAAATAGAGAAATGCTAACCAAAAAATTTGAAACTAAATTTGGTAAAAAAATTAGTGACTTTGGAGCAGATGATTACATTAGATTCCATGGTAACACAGCATTTGTAACTCTATTACGTTTTGAATATGGAACCAAAGACCAAATTAAAGGTCCAGATGCTTGAAAACATGACACATATTTCTTAATGAGACACTTAATGAACCAACTAAGAGCTAAACCAGAAATTAAGAACATAGTTCTAGATTTATCAATCAATAATGGTAATGGTTTTATATCAATGGTTAAAACATTAGGATTCATGACAGATAAACCAATTTTAGACCGTGAATATGATGTTTTAAGCAGAACTGGTTCTTTAACTAAATGACAAATTGATACAGATGGTGATGGGAAATACGAAAACGATGCTTATGAAAACTATAATTGACATCTTTTAGTAAGTTTAAATACATTTAATGCTGCTAACCAAATAACAAGTATTGTTAAAGAAATGGGTATTGCAAAAATAATTGGTAAAACAACCGGTGGTGGTGGTTTTTATTATACTAATACAATTGTATTAGTTGATGGTACAACAATAACAATTTCTTCACCAAACAATGCAGTATTTGGTCCTAAAAATGAATCAATTGTAGATGGTGTTAGCCCAGATGTAGAATTAGAATATGATAAATTCTATGATTATGACGCAATTGACAAAATTATTAAAGGCTAAAAATTTAGTTTAAAAAATGACGGACAAGTGTCTGTCATTGCTGAATTGAAAATTCAAGCTGCCCCCACATTTATATTTTACAATAATGTGTTGCATTTGATATTTCACTTAAGAGACGTGCCTGCTAACTTGCGGCACGTTTAATTTATTTAATCAAGCGGTATTTTTAAATTGAACTAAATAACTTAACTAAACGAGATAAAAACTAAATTGTTATAAAATATTTATATAGCACAATAATTCATGCAATAAGAAAGGTAAGAAATGAAATTTAATGAACAAAGAACTAAAATTGTTGCCACAATAGGTCCTGCTAGTGACAATTATGAAACAATGAGAGCATTAATTGAAGCAGGTGTAACAACAGTTAGGGCTAACTTTTCACACTCAACAAAAGAAGATCACCAAAAGAAATTTGATTTAGCTAGACAAATTTCGACAGAAATTGATCGTCCCATATCTTTAATGTTAGACACTAAAGGTCCAGAAATTAGAGTAGGAAAAATGAAAGATGGAATTTGCTATATTCCAGCTAATCATACTCTTTCAATTAAAACTGATAAAAACTCATATGAAAATTTAATTGGAAACGAAAATGAAATTAGTGTTTCATATCGAATGGACTTAGATGTTTCAGAAGGAAATAAAGTCCTTTTAGATGACGGAAAATTATCAACTGTGGTAAAAGAAATTAGACCAGCAGAGGTTATTGTTGAAACAATAAATGCACACAAACTAAAAACAAATAAAAGAGTTAATATTCCAGGAGTAGATTTTTCATTACCTTTTCTTAGTGAAAAAGATATAGAAGACATCAAATGAGGGGCACAATATCGAGTTGATTATATTGCTGCTTCATTTGTTAATAATGCTAATCAAGTAAGACAAATTAGAAAAATTCTAAATGACAATAATGGTCAAAATATTCAAATTATTTCTAAAATAGAATCACAGACAGCAATTAATAATATTGATGAAATTATTAGAGAATCAGATGGAGTTATGATAGCTAGAGGAGATCTGGGGCTAGAAATTCCATACTATGATGTTCCTTATTGACAAAAGAAAATTATTAGAGCAGCCAGAATTCAAGGCAAAGCAGTAATAGTGGCGACTCAGATGTTAGATTCAATGGAAAATAATCCTCTACCAACTAGAGCTGAAGTTACTGATGTTTATTATGCAGTTGAATTAGGTGCTGATGCAGTTATGCTTTCAGGTGAATCAGCTAATGGACAATATCCAATTGAAGCTGTTAAAACTATGTCTACAATTGCAAAAAGAGCTGAAAAAGAATACTTTACTGAACTGTTTTATGAAAAACAAATTCAAAAAGTTGCTAATGACCAAAATTCAAGAATGTTAATAGCTTATGAAGTGGCTTCAATTTTACAAAGAGGTGAATATAAATATGCTATCGTTTTAAGCCATAGTGGTAAATTGCTAAAAGAAGTAGCTAAATATAGACCAAACGCTCATATTGTTGGTGTAGTCAGTGATGATAGACTAGTTTGAAGTTATGGAGTTACTGCGGGTATATTTTGTGAAAAGCACTCAGAAGCAGTTAGAGCTTTAATTAAATTTAATCATGATGCTGGACGTCAAGTACTAGATTCATATGGCGCCCAAAAAGGCGATAAATTTATTGTTGTTGATAGTTTAAATATTACTTCACATGAATACTAAATTAACTTAAATAAAAATACCAAGCACATTTATTTTAGTAGTGCTTGGTTTTTAGTTAATCTAATTTCTTTAAATATTGAAAATCACTAAGCATTTTATTGAATTCATTTTCAAAAATTACTTTTAGTTTTTCAATTTCATTTGAACCATAGGTGGGAAATCTATAAAGTTTAATATTGTTTTGGCCATTTAGAATTTTATTTTTAATATTATCTTTTACTTTCTGCTTTTCTTTTAAGTGTTCTTTGCCATCAACTTCTATAGCAAAAACAAATTTTTTTGTAATTTTATTGTATATTACAAAGTCCACATGTGTCCCAGAACGAAAAGCATATTTCTTTTCCTCTTCATCATCTAACATACTAGCATCATCAATAATTGTAGATAATGGAACATGCATAAGATAACCTAAGGCATTATATTTTTTTATATTATCTTGGATTAAATTATCCATAATTTCTTCAGCCTTAGAGTCATATCATTTATTTTTCTTCTTATTATTCTTATAGTTTTCCTCTTTAGCTAAATATAAAGAATCAAAAACAGAAACTATATTTGATTGAATTGTTGCTTCTGAACCATACAAATTTTCAGCATATTTTATAAAATCGCTAATGATATTATTTTTTGAATTATAAACACCTTCTGAGACAACTGCAGTTATATTATTTTTAGCTCTAGAAATAGCAACATTTAAAAGTTGTTCATTAGTTACAAAATCATATAAAAAGTTTTTTTCTTCCTTGTTATCATTTTGATTTAAGCTACTTACAACAAATGATAAATAGATCTTATTCTTTTGTCGACCTTGAAATTTATGAATAGTATCAGATTCTAAATTTGTGTCTTTAAAAATTTCTTGTATCTTTCTAGCTTGAGCACGGAAAGGCGAAATAACTCCAATGTTATTTAAATTATCTTCAGATTCTAGTTGCAGTTTTATTTCTTCAATTTCTCTTTCACTAAACAAACCTTTTCCATCTTCACTTTTTCTATTATGATTCCCAGCACTTAATTTTATTATTTTTATATGATTGCCCGGTTTAGATTTCATAGGTATAAGTTCACTGTTATAAAACATCTGATTACAAAAATTGATAATATCATAATCACATCTATAATGCTTCCTTAAGACAGTAATTGGAACATCTTGCATAGCTTTTGATATCGAACTTAAAATAGATTGACTATGATAGTGATATGCTTCAGGAATATTGAGCTCTAAAGCACTTTTTTGTGAATCTGGAACAATTTCTTGTGCCTCTATTTGCTTTAATTGTTTTGAATCACCTACAACGATTAGGTTTTTAGCACAATTTAGTGATAAAACACTACTTAATAAGTCACCTTGAGAGGCTTCATCTATTATTAAAAAGTCAAACAAAAAATCTTTAGGAACATTTTTAATTAGTGATTGCGATGTAGAAAGCACTATGGGATGTTTATGTAAAAAATTATAAAAAATTCTATAATTACTCTTGTAATTCTTATTATTAAAATTAAATTCATTTAAATTTGAATAATGGTCTTTTAAATGTTTAATTAAAATGTTTTTGGATAAAAGACTTAGTTTTTCAAATGCATTATTTTCTTTTAAAATTTGATATTGAGTTTCTAAAATAATTAGTTTTTCCTCTTTGGATTTCAAAGTTTTTTCATAAAACATTTTTTCTAAAGAATAAACAAAGTCCTCATAATTTACTTCTTTGAAATTAACTTTAAAGCTGTGTCTTATTTTGAATCTTCATAATAAATTAATTTTCTTGCTTTTTTCTAGTTTATTGATTAATCTAATATAGTTGTTTACATTTAAATTCTTATTGATATTAATTACATTATTTTGTTTCTTTGCATGATTATTTTGTTCAACTTTTAAATCACTTATTTCAGATTTCAACTTGGAGATTTCTATTTCTAATTCCAGTATTTTATCTACTTGAGTTTTTAATTTGGTATATTCATTAATTCAATTTTCATTTTCTTCATTTTCAGAATGCAATAATTTATTTCTCTCATCATCATTATCATTTTTATTAAAAAATTCTTCTACGTTGTTGCTATTTCCTAATTTGGCTGCTAAAAAACCAAAGCCTTCTTCTTCTAATTTTTCATAAATATTTTCTATAGCTGAATTATTGTTTGAAATAATTGCACAAGTGTTTTTGGACAATATTATATTACTTATTAAATTTAGTATTGTTTGTGTTTTTCCTGTTCCAGGAGGCCCTTCAATTATTGATACATTGCTTTCAAAAGCTTTTTCAATTGCTGAATACTGATCTTCATTAAAACTAAACGGAACTATATATTTTTTTGGTTTTGAACACAAATTTTTAAGTTTAATTCCTTTTAAATAGTTAAACAAAATTGAATTAATGTTAACTTGATTTCTACTATAATTTTGAGCCAAAAAGTTCAAAGCATTTTCTTCACTAGTTAATTCTTCTGCCCTTTTTGCTAACCCTCAAAAATAATTAGTAATATTTGAAGAATTATTTATATTTATTTTTTTAACATCATCAGATGTTATTATTTCATCATTTATAGTAATTATTTTATAAAGTCTATTGTTATATGTATAAATTTCTTTAGCATTAACAATTTTGCAATTATCAATTAATAAATTATACTTCTCTCAATTCAATTTTATTAATGGATAAAAAAAATTCATTTTTGATAGTCCATAACAAAATGTCCTTTTAGTATTATTCTTGTATGTAATTTTTCAATGCTTTTTATAAGTGGTGTCAAAATGAGGTCCAGTCAGATGTTTAATTTCATCAGTTTTTTCTTCTCAACATCCATTTGTTTCATTATATATTTGAATTATTCCATTGATCTTTTTAAAATTGGCTTCCATTTATTATTCTCCATAATTTTTCAATACTCATTTAATTATAATATAGAAACCATAAATATTATGCTTAAAAACAGTACTTAAATGAGAATTTGTAATATACAAAAAACACCGAAGTTATTGAACTGTTAATTCAAAAACATCCAGTGTTTAAAATACAATTTAAAACCCTTGGTTTTATTTTAATGCATTTAAAATGCCATTTTTTAAATCATTAATATTATATAAATGTTCAATTTCCAAAAAAACATCTTTTAAAATCTTTTTTGAACCAGTTCAGCCAAAACCATCTGTAAATCAAATAAATTTAAAATTTTTGATTTTTTTGGCATTTCTAGCTATTTCCTTATAATGCCCAGCAGTTTCATTTATTTTTGAACCCTTATTGTTATAGTAATTGCACTCACATGCATAAACTATATTATTAGACTTAAAAACAAAGTCAAATCTTTTAGATAATTTACCATCATTAGAAATTTCATTTAAATTTAGATTAAATTTTTCTTCGATTTCTTTAACATTCATTTCTTTAAAATAAGTTTTGTCTTTTTTAAAGCCCATTTTTTGTATATGATATTCAACAAGATTTTCCATAATATGCCCAGTTCTATTCTTTCTAGCATTAGAATTAAGCCCCACTTCAACACCCATTACATAATCATATAAATTATTAATGATGTGATTTGAAATTAAATTGAATAAACCTGTTTTATTCATAAAATAACAATAGTCATCAACTGTGTTTAATGTTGCATTTTTTGAACTAGAAAAGTTATAAGTTCTATTGATTTCACCATCTCAACATACTATTTCTTTCTCTCTTTTGGCCAGTAAAATTGGAATAGTTTTCAATACCTCGGGATATTTAGTAATCAATTCGCGAAATTCACCTTCTATTTCTTTGGCTCCAATCAAAGAATTTAGTAAATTTAAATGTATTTTTAAATCATTAGTGTTTTTATAAACTTTTTCAAAATCAACATAATATTCATATGACAATATGTTAAATGACATTGTTTGAATTCAATCATTAAAATTTCTTTTCATCTTGTTCCTCATCCAAAATATTAGTAATTGGTAATAATAACTTCTTCAACAAATTTTCTACTATCCACATTAGAACCAATTAAACGTTTAACTTTCACTATATTTATGTTATAGTCCTTATAAAGTTCATTTATGTATTGAGTATTGTGATTACTCAACATTAAAAATGCACCTCTTTCATCTAATTTTTTATAGGCTTCAAATAATCTTTGTTGTTCGTTTTTATTGAAACCTTGCTTATTATAAGAAGTAAAAGAGTCTTTGCTATCTAAAACATCATATGGTGGATCAAAATAAACAAAATCCCCTTTTTTAACTTCTTTAATTACTTCTTCAAAATCATAATTTGTAATCTTGCCATTACTTAAACTGAAAAAATCAAAAATTCTATTTAAGTTATCTTCATCAAAGCACATTATTTCATTTCTTTTACCAAATGGAACATTAAAATAACCTTTAGAATTAACTCTATATAACCCATTAAAACAAGACTTATTCAAATAAATTAACCTAGCTGCCTTCTTGCATTCATCGATGTTAGAATAATCTTTCATGCGGTCCATATTTCTTATAATGTAAAAGTAATCTTCACTATTACTGTTTTGGTGAACCAATAGCTCATTTTTTAATTTATTAAAATTTTCTAAACTAGAAAAACATCTATAAGTTCAAATTAAATCTTCATTTAAGTCATTTATATGGAATTGCTTAGGTTGAATATCAAAAAATAAAGCTCCTCCACCAACAAAGGGCTCAAAATAATTATTGAATTTTTTGGGCATTAGCTCTTTAATTGTTGAAATAAGTTTTGTTTTTCCACCTGCCCATTTTACAAAAGGTTTTATTCTTTTCATATTTAAATAATTATCCAATAATTTCTTTTTGCATATAAGGTATTAGAGCTTTAGGAACACTAATTGTTCCATCAGGATTTTGATAATTTTCTAAAATAGCAGCAACTACACGATCTATAGCTAATCCTGAACCATTAATGGTATAAGCATATTTTGTTTTATTATCATTTGTTCTATATCTAATTTTGGCCCTTAAAGCTTGAAAGTCTTTATAAATAGAAATTGAACTAGTTTCACGATATCTTTGTTCTGAAGGTATTCATAATTCTAAATCAATTGTTTTAGCAGAACCAAAACCCATATCGCCAGTTGAAAGTAAAATTTCACGATAAGGAATTTCTAATAATTCTAAAATTCTTTTAGCATCATCAACGGTTTTTTGTCATTCTGCTAGACCATCTTCTTGTTTGATGAATTTAACTAATTCAACTTTATGGAATTCATGTTGGCGAATTAAGCCTTTAGTGTCTTTTCCGCCACTGCCAGCTTCTGATCTAAAACATTTGGTATATGCTACATACTTAATTGGTTTATTTAAATCTAATATTTCATCATAGTGGAAATTAGTAACAGGAACTTCTGCAGTAGGAATCAATCAAAGATCTTCATTTTCAATTTTAAATAAGTCATCTGAAAATTTTGGTAATTGACCTGTGCCATATAACATACTTGAATTAACTAGGTGCATTGGCATAATTTCTTTATAGCCATTAGCAATATGAGTATCTAACATGAAATTTTCTAAAGCTCTTATTAATCTAGCTCCATCATTTTTATACAAAGCAAATCTTGTTTTAGCTAACTTTACAGCCCTACTAAAATCAACAATATCAAGCTGTGTAGCTATTTCATAATGAGGTTTAACGTTTTTAACTAATCCTCTTCCTAATTTTGGATGTTCTGCAATGCAAACGTTGCTTGTTTCATCTAAACCAACAGGCACATCATCATATGGAATATTAGGAATTTGAAGCAATAATTCATCAACTAAGTCAATTGTGCTTTTAGTTTCTTTATTAATTTCTTCAATTTGCTCTTTAATTTTATTTACTTCTTTAAGCTCAAAGCTAGTATCTTCTTTGTTTCTTTTTTTAATACCTATCAGTTCGCTAATTTCATTTCTTTTAGCTTGTAGCACTTCCAAATTGTGAATTAATTTATTTCTTTTTTCACCTAAATCATATATTTTTTCTAAAACTGAATAGTCAAAATTTCTCGAAGCTAATTTTTTTGAAATTTCTTCTTTATTTTTTAAAAGATATTTTAAATCTATCATAGATACTCCCTAATTTTTAATTCAATCAATTGTTATTAATTTTACACTTTTTTATAAAACATTACTACCTTTAGTTAACTAAACAAAACTAAATTTATTAAAAAAATAGAAAATAAAAATGGCGATCGCAATAGGAGTTGAACCTACGACCCTCAACTTAGGAGGTTGATGCTCTATCCACTGAGCTATGCGACCGAATTTTTTTAATATTTAACTAATTAATTATAAACTAACTAAATTAACTAATTCAAGTTTTAAAATGAATTTCAATTTTAGAATTTAGACAGTTAGTGCTTAACTAAAGTACAACAAATAGTTTTGTGTTACAATTTAAAAGATATGGAAAATCAAATTTATTTAATTACAGGCAAATTTACAAGAATTCTCTGGCAATCACAAAAAGGTGATGTTGTTATTGCTGCTTTTAATGTAATTAAAAATGATGAAAAAAATCCTATACAACTAAATAAATATAATTCTATTTCTATTATTTTAAGAGATAACATTTTTAAAACTTTAAAACTAACTCTTAACGATGAGAGTTATGAATTTAAAGTTATTAAAAATGAAAACTCTAAATATCCTGATAGTTATAATCTTGATTATGCCACTCCTATACTTTTAGCTAAAAAAGAAGAATCTAAAAATGACTTTAGTTATTTGACTAAGGTTCTAAGATTGCCAATGTTTAAAGGTATATTAGATTCAAAAGCCAATTTATTAGTTTCAGAATTGGGTGAAAATATATTTAGTAGTATATTAGATTCCAAAAATTTAGTTCAACCTAATAACTATGGTATTAGTGAAGAAGATTGAATTATTATTAAAAAAACAATAGCAGATAATATCGATTTTTTAAACAGTATCAGCCAACTTTTTAAAATTAATGTTAGTCTGCAGTTTCATAAAAAAATCTCCAAAAAGTTTAGTACTTTTGAAGAATTTTTGGAAGAGTATAAACAAAATCCTTATCAATACTATTTTGATGCTGAAGAAGAAAACAAACCTCGTCTTAGTGATATTGATAAAATTGTTTTACACTTTAGTCCTGAAGCTAGCAAATATAAAAGTTCAACTTATTTATATAGTTTTGTTCAGCAATATTTTTTTGGAAGTGGGAATACAAGAATTTTAGAAAGTGAATTATTTAAAACAATTTCTACTTTTACATTTGATAACAATTTAGAGCGCGATGAAAATCTGTTTAATTTAGCTAAAGAAGAATTATTAGAACAAAGATATTTAATTCGTCTAAATTATGGAAATGAAGTGTTTATTACTACAAGAGATTCAATATATATGGAACAATATGTCATTAAAAGATTGGGTCATATAAATGATCTAAATATTTCTTTTGATATTAAATATTCACCTTCAATGAATTTCCATAAGACCCAATTAGAAGCTATAGAAGCAGCACTAAACGAAAAACTCGTATTAATTACTGGTAATCCCGGAACAGGCAAGACACTTATAACTAATGAGATTATTAATACCTTATTGCAGAAATATCACAAAAATGACATAGCAATTTTAACACCCACAGGAAGAGCTACTATAAATATTAATGCAAAGCAAAATAACACTAAAGCTCAAACTATTCATAGTTTGTTGCAATGAGATCCTGAAAATAATAAATTTTATGTTAATGACAAAAACCCTATTTCAGTTGAATGTTTAATTATTGATGAATTTTCAATGGTGCCTTTAGAACTTTTTTATTCTTTATTAAGAGGAATTACAAGAAAATCATTGAAAAAAATTATCTTGGTAGGAGATAAAGACCAACTACCAGCAATTGGAAGTGGGTATTTAATCAAAGATTTTATTGAATCAAATATTTTTAAAACAATTGCTTTAACTAAAATTTATCGTCAAGCAGATAATTTTGAAATTATCCATGATGCCCTAAAAATTAATGAAAGCAAAATGCCACTTTTTGAAGATGCTAATTCTCAAATGATTGAATGCAAGAGGGCTAATCTTCAAGAATATTTAATTAATAAAATAGAAGAGCTTAGAGCACAAGGCTACAGCAAAAAAGAAATAGCAGTCTTAAGTCCAATGTATAAATATGACACTGGTATAGATGAGCTTAATGTAGCCTTAAATAATTATTATCGTTCTCTCGAACAAGCAGAAGTTATTAAGTATAAAGAACATAGTTTTGCAATAGGTGATAAAGTAATTAATTTGATTAATGATTCAAAAAATAAAGTGTTTAACGGTGAAATAGGTTATATATCTAGATTTACTTTTGCTAAGAGTAATTCTACAAAAGATAAAAAGCTAACACATATTACTGTTGATTTTGAAAATGATGAAAAAAGTGTAGTTTATTCAAGAGCAGATTTTTTAGAAAACACTTATCCAGCATATTGTACTAGTGTGCACAAATATCAAGGAAGTGAATGCAAGGCTGTAATTGTAGTACTATTTTCTGAGGCTAAAAAATTATTATCCAAGAAACTAATATATACTGCTATCACTCGAGCAAAACAATATAGTGTTATTATTGGTGAAAAAAACGCACTTAAATATGGCATTGAAAAAGATGATGATTCAAATCGAATCACAAATATAAAATACTTGTGACAAAAAAGGAAATAATATGAAATTAATTGTAGGTTTAGGTAATCCTGGAAAGGAATATGAAAAAACTAGACATAATGTTGGTTTTATGATAATTGACAGTTTATCTAAGAAATTAGTAGCACCCTTAAATACTAAAAAGTTTAATGGTATTTATTTTAAAGATAAAGAATTAATAATTGCCAAACCATTAACATATATGAATAACAGCGGAGAATTTGTTAGAGCTATTGTAGACTATTACAACATTAATATTGATGATATTATCATTGTATATGACGATATTGACACTGAATTGGGTAAAGTTATTATTCGCCAAAAAGGTTCTGCTGGAGGACATAATGGTATGAAAAGCATTATTAATCATTTAGACACCAACGAAATCAAACGCCTTAAGGTGGGAATTGGCCGAGACGAAAATTTAGTAAATTTTGTTTTAGGTAAATTTAGTTTTGAAGACTCCAAGATAATAGAAAATGTTATCGAAGAAGCTTCTGATGCTTTAATTCAGTTTATAAATAATGATATTAGATATGTAATGAATAAATATTCAAACAAAAATTACAGTAAGTAGAATTATGAGCTTAGATGAAAAATTTGAATATGAATTTATGGTTAAAAGAATTGGTTTAAAATCAAGATTTATTTTAGGCGTTAGTGGTGGACCCGATTCAATGTGAATGCTATATTTAATGAAAGATTTAGATATAGTGGTGGCAACAGTTAATTACAACAAAAGAGAAGATTCTTGAAAAGATCAGCAAATAGTTGAAGATTTTTGTAAACAACACAACATTAAATATGAAATTTTATCTATTGATAAAGACTACAAATATGAAGGTAATTTTCAAAAAATTGCCAGGGAACAAAGATATGATTTTTATAAAAAATTGTATGATAAATACAAAGCTAAATACTTAGTATTAGCACACCACAAAGATGATTCAATTGAAACTTATTTATTTCAAAAAGAAACCAAACGAAAGCCAAGAATTTTTGGCATATCTTCATTAGTTAATATTAATGGAATGAAAGTTTTTAGGCCAATGGTAAATTTATGATTTAAAGATGAAATTGAGAAATTTTGCACCCAAAATAATGTCCCTTATGCTATAGATTCTTCAAATGAACAACCTATATATACTAGAAACAAAATTAGACTAAAATTAAAGAAAATGAGTTTAGACCAAAAAAACAGGATCCATAAAAAAATTAGAATAGAAACTCAGATAAATTTAGTGAAATTTTCAGTGGCAGAAGAATTATATGAAGAACTAGAAAAAAAACAATTTGCCTATAAATGATTGAAGGAAAATTTTCACTTTATTCATATGTGTGGTCCTGAGGTTATGTTTCAATTTGTTCATAGGAATATACCTAATGCAAAAATATCTTATGCAAAACTTCAATCATTACATGTATTTGTTTTATCACAAAAAAATTTTAAATCTTTTAAGATATCAAACAATATTTCGCTTATTAAGCAAGACGGCATATTAAAAATTAAAGAAACATAATTTTTTATTTATAATTTAACTATTAAATTTTTTGGTATAGTTTATAAACTATATAATCTCATGAAAGGAGACTAAGTCATGGACAAGAACAACAAAACAAATCAGCCAAAAGAACGTAAAAAACTTGGGCCTTTTGCCATAGTTGGAATATTTATTGGTATTGTGGCTCTAATTGTTTTAATTATGATTGCTGTGGATCAAATTAGAGCAGCATCAATTAGATATCAAGACCTTAGTTTTTTAGAAAAAGTTGTTAAAGAATCATTAAAAGGTTCTAATGATGGCATATATATATCAAATTGGGTTGAAAATCCATATTCTGATACTATTTCAGTCACAATTCAAGCACCCGCAAATGTCTTGCGAGATTTATTGGGAGCATCAAACTTTTCAAGAACCTCATATGATTTTACTGTTAATGTGAGTGGTTTATTACAAAGACAACTACCAGAAGCAATAAAAAAATGAGCAGATGGGACTTCTGTAGCAGGACTTGATTATATTTCAATCATTACTAGTGCAGCCACTGATATAGGAACAGTTGGTAGAATTTCTTCTGTACCAGCCCCAAGACCAGGTATATTTAATAGATTTATTAGCCCTGCATTAAATGTAATATTTATTGGTGTTTTAGTACTATCAATTACTTTTACCTTAAGAATGTATACAAAAAGAGGACTAGGTGGTGAAATATCTGGTTTTGGTTCTCGAACAATAGCTCAAAGAGTTTATACAAACAAAAAGTTTTCAGACGTTGCTGGAAATGAGGAAGTAAAAGAAGAAGTAATGGAATTAGTGGATTATTTAAAAAATCCTAAAAAATATGATGCAGCTGGAGCTAGAATTCCAAAAGGAATTTTACTAGGAGGCCCTCCCGGAACAGGAAAAACCTTAATAGCTAAAGCAACTGCTGGTGAAGCTAATGTTCCATTTTATTTCATTTCTGCTTCTAACTTTGTTGAAATGTTTGTAGGTTTAGGTGCTAAACGTGTTAGAGAAATGTTTGAAGAAGCAAGAAAGAATTCTCCAGCCATTATCTTTATTGATGAATTAGATGCTGTAGGAAGATCTCGTGGAGCCGGTATTGGTGGAGGAAACGATGAAAGAGAACAAACTTTAAATCAACTATTAGTTGAAATGGATGGAATTAAAGAAAATAGCGGAATTCTAATTATGGCAGCTACAAACAGAACTGACGTTTTAGATCCTGCTTTATTAAGACCAGGTCGTTTTGATAGAATTATCACTGTTGGCTTACCTGATATAAAAGAAAGAGAATCAATTTTAAAATTACATTCACGTGGAAAACAAATTGATCCTAAAATTAACTTCTCACAAGTGGCAAGAAGAACTCCTGGTTTTTCAGGTGCTCAACTTGAAAACGTAATCAATGAAGCTTCATTATTAAGTGTTAGAGAAAACACTAAGTTTATAACTATTGAACAAATTGATGAAGCAATTGACCGTGTAATGTCAGGACCTGCTAAGAAATCAAGAACAATTTCTGAAAAAGAAAATATAGCTGTAGCATATCATGAAGCCGGGCATGCTGTTGTTGGTTTAAAACTAAAAGGTGGTAATAAAGTTCAAAAAATTACCATTATCCCTCGTGGTCAAGCAGGTGGTTATAACTTAATGATGCCTGAAGAAGAAAAATACAATCGTTCTAAATCAGAATTAATTGCAATAATAACATCATTCATGGGCGGTAGAGTAGCTGAAGCCATTATTTATGGTAAAGATAATGTTTCTACTGGTGCAAGTGATGACATTGCTAAAGCTACAACAATTGCTAGAAGAATGGTAACCGAATGAGGTTTATCAGACTTAGGTCCAATTAAGTATGAAGAAGATTCTTCAAACCCATTCTTAGGTCGTGATTATATGAAAAACGCATCATTTTCAAGCAAAGTAGGTCAAGAAATTGATGAAGAAATTAGAAAAATTATTTTAACTGCAGAAAAAAATGCACATAAAATAATTTCAGAAAATCGTGAATTACTAGAATTAATTAAAGATGCTTTAATTATTAGAGAAACAATTGTTGCTGAAGAAATTGAATATATTGCTAAAAATATGAAACTTCCAGAAGCGATAACCAAAACCAAAGAAACTCTAAAAGAAGAATATTCAAAACAAGATTTTGAAACCTTATTTAATGAAGTATCTGGTCAAAAACAAATTTCAAAAGACAAATATAAAAATGATCTAGATAAAGAATTAAAGAAACACGATATTGATTCTAAACAAGAAGATGAACCTGAAACTAAATAATTTAAATATACTTATGCTTTTAGTAGCATAAGTTTTTTAATACCCTTAAAAGTCTTAAATTTAATCTTTTTAATTATTAAATAGACCAACATAGACACGTTTAAGAAATTAATGTTATATAATTGGTGTTATATATAAAATATATTGTGAGGAAAAAAATATGAAAAAAAGTTTAAAATTTTTATTACCAATAGCTAGTGTAGCAGCAATTGCGACACCACTCATTTCTGCTTCATGTCAAGAATCAGAACCTAAAAAATTAGCTACAGAAATTACAAACGCTAAAAATTTAGCTAAAAATGCTGATAAAAAACTAAGTGCTGAACAAGTTTTAAAAATTAATGAAGCTATTACAGAAGCTGAAACTAAACAAAAAGCCGCTAAAACTGATGAAGATATTAAAAAAATCAGAGAAGAATTAATTAAAAAAATTGAAGAAATCAAAAAACCAAAAACTCCAGAAAAAAAACCAGAGGATAAACCCGAAGATAAACCTGGGGATAAAGAAACTGAAACTCCTGAAGCAAAACTAAAAGAAGTAAGCAATATTATAAGTTCACTTGAAAAAAAAGATACTGATGCAAAAATAAGTCCAGCTTTAAAAGCAAAATTTAAAAGTATAGTTACTTGAGCTAAAGAACAACTAAAAACCAAAAAAACACTTGAAGAATTAAAAGCCTTAAAAACAGAACTAGAAACTAAAATTAAGAGTGCTGAAATCGAAGTTTGAGATGTAAATTTTGCTGATTTAAAAACCAAATTATCAAAAGAAAAGATATTTGATTTTAATAGAATCGAAGCTGCTCGCTATAAAAAACTTATTGAACGTCTTGAAAAGTGAGAAATCAGTTTATGATATGATTACAAAGACCATTCAATTGTAATTACTGAAAAAGATAAAAGACCAGATTGAAAAAACCTTCCTGCAGGTCACAAAATTATATCACCTTCAAAACCTGAATTACTAGTTGTTAATGGACACCAAGTTCAATTAGCGCACCCTACTAAACCTACATACAAAAATAGTAAAGGACAAACCTCAATTAATTCACAAATAAGTTACAAAATTAAAGTCAACGGTCCAGAAAAAACATTAGTTTTAATTTATAAATTTGCTATTTATAATAAGGGTGCAGACCCAATCATATCTTCAGAATCAGGCGAAATTGAAATTTTATTATAATAATAAACCTCACACACTCGTGAGGTTTTTATTTCAATTATATATCTCCTAAATTAATTAGCATATCCTTAAGATCTTGAATAAGTTTTTTAGAAAAAATACCACGTTTTAGTCTTCATTGTTCTTCTAAAAAATCAAGTTCAGTATAAATTCTATATATTAATTTCAAGGGATAATTATAGGCCTCAATTGAATTCTTGAAATCAGGTCAATCTATAACATTAAAATCTCCATCTGAATAACACTTTATATCTAAATCAAAATCTATGTATTTAATGGTTCCATTATCAATATAAAAAGGACTAGCTAAATTCACATAAATGTGATTTTGATTATTAGGATAAAGTGTAATAGAAGCATTATAAAACTTATTTTTAGCAAAGAAAAATAACATTGGTGTAGATACTACCCAATTTAAATCGGTTTCTTGCACTTTTGTTTTCATTAATAACGCAACAACAAAATCATCCAAGTTGGCAACAATCTTGCAACCTTCATATTGTCGATATAATGTGCCATCATATTTGAAAGCCTGAATGGCCGTTATTTGACCCATCTCAAATAATTTACGCGGCTTTCGGGTTTCCTTTTTTTCTAATGACTCTTGTTCAATTAAATCATGAAAACTTCTAATTGGTTTATCGGAATTCATGTTTCTCCATATATTTAAATAAATAAATTACTTTTAATAATCAATTAATTGCTTTTTTTAATTAATTACTAATTTAATTATAAACTAAAGCCGCGGCATCGTTAATAATCATTAAAATTAATTGTATTTAAATTGCTAAGTAATATAAAATTATTAGTTATGAGACTTAGACATAATAAAAACGCCCTTGATATTTTGAAAAAAAGCGAATTTTTCATTAATGATTTTCCTTACAAAGTTTCCAAAAACACCATTTTAGAAATTGGTATGGGAAAAGGAAAAATGTTATCTGAAATGGCCCAATCGCATCCTGGAAATAATTATATTGGAATTGAAAAGTATTCAACTCCAGCTCTTTTGGCACTTAAAAAAATAAATGAAAGAGAAATATCTAATATGAAAATTATAGTTGCTGATGCTATCAATTTAGAGAGTATTTTTGATGGAAAAATCAAAACAATATGATTAACCTTTTCTGATCCTTGACCCAAAAAAAGACATTACAAAAGACGGTTAGTTTATAGAGATTTTTTAAAACAATATCAAAAAATATTGTCGACTGATGGATTAGTTTATTTTAAAAGTGATAATCAAATACTATATGATTTTGCTTTAGAAGAAATTCAAAACTTTGGAGCTGAAATTTTATTTCACACAAATGATTTTCATAATTCTAACTATTTAAATGAGAATTTTTTTACAGATTATGAACTAAAATTTAAGAATGAAGGTAAAAATATTTATTTTATAGCTTTTAGATTTTAATTATTATTTTTCTTTTCGAAATCAGATTATTTTTTAAAAAAATGTATAAATGTTTAATGTAGAGTTAAACAATTTTTTGCTATAATTAATATATTACTTTTGTAATATATTATTTTTAGGAGGCTTTATGCTTTTCGATGACGAAAAAGACAAGGAACTAGACAAGGAAATTGAAGATAAAAATACTAGTGACGATGATAGTATTTATTATCAAGTGGACGAAGAAATCAACAGAGTTTTTAATGATGAATCAACTGTAATTGTTGAAGAAGATGACGACGATGAAGATATACCCCAAGAAAAAGAAGGTTACATTCTTGAAAACCAAGTATTAGACAGTGAAAAAAACGGTTTAAAACCAGCTGATCTTGCCACAGTTATGAAGGGCTCATTTTTAGAATATGCAATGAGCGTAATAGTTGCACGTGCTCTTCCAGATGCGCGTGATGGACTTAAACCTGTACATAGAAGAATATTATATGGCATGAGTGAACTAGGAATGTTTCACAATGTGCAACATAAAAAATCAGCTCGTATAGTTGGGGATGTTTTAGGTAAGTATCACCCACATGGTGATAGTTCAGTTTATGAAGCTATGGTTAGAATGGCACAAGATTTTTCATTACGTTACCCACTAATTGACGGACATGGTAACTTTGGGTCAATAGATGGGGATTCTGCTGCTGCAATGCGTTATACAGAGGCTAGAATGTCAAAAATTGCGGGAGCAATGGTAGATGGTATTAAAAAAGATACAGTCGATTTTATTGATAACTATGATGGAACTGAAAAAGAACCTGTTGTTTTACCATCAAGATTTCCTAACCTTTTAGTTTCTGGTTCTGTTGGTATTGCAGTTGGTATGGCAACTAGTATACCACCTCACAATTTAGGTGAAGTTATTGATGGGGTTTGTGCTTTGGCTAAAAATCCTGATATTACAATAGCTGAATTAATGGAATATGTTCAAGCACCAGATTTTCCTACTGGTGGAACAATTTTTGACAAAGAAGGTCTAATTAAAGCTTATGAAACCGGTTCTGGTAGAGTAACGATTAGATCAAAAGCAAATATTCAAGAATTAAGCAATGGCAAGTCTAGAATAATAATTACAGAAATACCTTATGGTAAAAATAAATCAACCTTAATTGAAAGTGTAAGTAATCTAGTAAAAGATAAGAAAATTGAAGGAATTTCAGACTTTAGAGACGAATCTAACCGTGATGGTATTAGAGTTGTTATTGAAGTTAAAAAGACATACGTTCCTGAAGTTATATTAAATAAGATTTTTAAATTAACAGAATTTCAAACTAGATTTTCGTTTAATATGGTTGCCCTTGTAAATAATGAGCCGCAAAGACTAAATTTAAAAACAGCGCTAGAAGTTTATTTAAAACACCAAATTAATGTTGTTACAAGAAGATTACAATTTGATTTAGACAAAGACTTAGCTCGTGCTCATATATTAGAAGGTCTAAAAATTTGTGTCGAAAATATTGATCGTGTAATTGCTATTATTAAGAGTTCAAAAACAGATGCTGAAGCTCAAGCAACACTTGGAAAAGAATTTAAATTAACTGAAATTCAAACTAAAGCAATTGTTGATATGAGATTAGGTAGACTAACTGGTTTAGCAATTGAAAAAATGAATGATGAATTAGAAGAAGTTAATAAAAGAATAGCAGAATATAGAAGAATATTAGGCAATAAAGATGCTTTAATTGACTTAATTATTAGCGAACTTCAAGAAATAAAAGCTACTTTTGGTGATAAACGAAGATCAGAAATCAACTGAGATGAAATGTCAGATATTGATAATGAAGATTTAATACCAAAAAAAGATGTCGTAATTACAATTACTTCAAAGGGTTATTTAAAAAGACTTGATATAAACGAATATAAAGAACAATCACGTGGTGGAATTGGAGTTTCTACAGCTAAAACCTATCAAGACGATGATATTCAAGATATTCTTGTAGCTAATACTCATACTGATTTATTAATTTTTAGTTCAAATGCAAGAGTATATAGAGTTAGAGGATATGAAATTCCAATTGGAACAAAACAATCAAAAGGTGTTCCAATTGTAAATATCATTAGTTCAATAGAAAAAGATGAAAAAATAATTAAAATCCTAAGTATTGACGATGATGAATATGATCAAGATAAATATTTATTAACTGTAACTAAAAATGGCATTGTTAAGAAAACAAAACTTAACCAATATAAATCAATTAATAGAAATGGTAAATTTGCTTTTGGTCTAAAAGAAAACGATTCATTAGTGGATGCATTAGTTGCAACCAATGATGAAGAAATATATATCGCAGCCAATAATTCTAAAGTATGTAGATTTGATATTTCAGACATTACAGCTCAAAGCAGAAGAGCTTCGGGTGTAATTGGAATTAAACTAAATGACAATGATCGTGTTGTGTCAGTGTCAACTTCAGCTGAAGGTAAATATATGTTTAGCTTAGGTGCTAATGGGTTTGGTAAATTATCACTTGCAACTGATTTTAGAAAAACAAGAAGAAATTCTCGTGGTGTTATTGCACTTAATGAATCTAAAGCTGGTGAACTAGCTTATTCAGGAGTAGTAAAGGGTAATGAAAGCTTAATTATTATTACTGATGATGGTTTAACAATTAGATTTTCATTAAGTCAAGTTAATATAACAGGAAGAAACACTAAAGGTGTTAAACTTGTTAATTTAAAAAAGAGAACCGCTTCAATTGTTGGTGTAGCTAAAATTAATGATGAATCAGAAGAAAAAGAAGACCGTGAACTTACTCCAACTGAGTTTGAAGAAATTACTAAAGAATATAATTTAGAATCAATCGAAGATGATTTAGATATTCAAAACGAAGAAGAATAAAAAATATGGACTTACTAATAAAAACTAGTAAGTTCCATTTTTTAATATGCACTTTCTTTTTTTGAAGCGAATGCAACTTTTTGTCTAATTAAAACAATGACTGGATAAATAGCAAAAATGATTAAAGTATAAATTGGAATTTCAATTAAACTCTTAAAAATAATAGGAATCATAAAAAAGAAATAGTATTGAGAATATGTTCAATTTCCACCTCTAAAACGATTGTAATAATTTATATAAGCAAAAGGTCCTCACAATCATCTAGTTAAAATTAAAATTACAAATACAGTTAATAAAATACTAAATAGTAATTGGGTTGAGAATTTAGTTTTAACATTTCTAGTTTTTAAGTATAAACATAAGAATGTTACTGAACTAATTCACATTAATAATATACCAATTGAACCAATAGCTAAAATAGCTGCTGTTGTAAACTTTTTAGAACGCTTTATGGAAGTTTCACCAATTGGTAATGAATCATATTGCGTAGCCATTACACTAACAAAAATAACTGTCAAAATGCTTAAAAATAATAAACCAAATATTCAAGTAAACTTATCTTTTTTGGTTAGGATTACAAAGATAAAACCTGATAAAAATGCTATAGCCACAGGTATAATTGCATATTCAATCATTCATGTGCTTACACCAAATATAACTTGATTAAGAGTATCTGATAAGATACCTAAAAACGCGCCCCTTCATGGTCCTAAGGCTAGTCCAAATATAACAAATAAGGCATAAGTGATACTAATTCTGAACGCCCCCACAAAAATATATTTTTCAGCTACTGCAGCAATCATATAAAGTGCTAATAATAAGCCAAATAATGAAATTTCAAAAATTGAAAATCGATAGGATTTCATTTTAATATCTCGATTTATTTTTTGAAAAAAATTTAAAATCATTTGCTATCACCACCCTTCAAATTTGAATTATAAGAAATTATATACTTTTTATAAAAAAACTAGCCCTTTAAGGCTAGTTAAGACTTTTATCTAAAATCTTGTTTAGTTAGTATATAGACACTTGTAAATGTTAAAATTATTGTTAACAATGAATAAAATGCTATATTAGCTCTTCTGTCCATATATGGGACTCTTGTTAATTTTGTTAAGTGATGATTTTTAGCTTTATATAAAGAATAAACTTTATCTAAGGCTTCACTATCTTTAGCTGTTATTTCAAAATCACCAATTTTTTTGCCAAATGAATGCTTTTCACTATTAATTTTGTAAGTTTTAGTGATAGCTTCAATAGCAAAATCATTAAATAAAATTCCTGCGATTGGTGATTCTAAATTGTAATATGCACTAAATAAACCTTTAATCATATTTTGATCAACTTTAATTTTTTTATCTTTTTTTCGTTTCTCTAGTTCATTTAGCAAGTTTTTATTATTTTTAAAAACGTTATTTAATAGAATTAAAAATATAGCAGTTGAATCTAATTCATTATTTTCATGAACGTTCTTTAAATATTGATTTAAATTTTTTGTTTTAGTATTATAACTTTCAATAAATACTGATACCACAGGTAAGAAATTATCTAAAGAAATAATATTATCAGTTTTAGCACTATTTTTAATATTGCCTAAAGCAGTTGTTAAAGCAGCATTAGTTGCCAAATTTTTGTATGTTTCAATAATTGCAGCTATTAATAATAAGTCTTTTCTTTCAAAATTTAATTTTACTAAACTTGCAGTTCCTGGAACTTTATCAATTTGTTTTTTGAATTCATTAATTACATTGTATAGTAATTTAAAACCACTATCTCTAACACCTTCCAAATCTTTAAGACTAGTAATCAATTTTTCTTTGAAAACTTTATCTTTTTCAGTAATTTCTAGGTCACGGGATTTGTATAAACTATCATCTTGCATAGGTTTATAATAATAATTTTTTACTTCAAATGCTTCTCTAAAATTGTCGATGACAGATGATGCTCCAAATGTCTCTCCAGAATGAGAAGCACTTATTAAAACTTTATTTTGATAATTAAGGTCTAAGAATTTAGTAAAATGGAAAGGATTTTTTTCATTTGTAAAAAAGCCTACTTCTGCCAGATTATCTTTTAAATGTTTCTTTTCAATAATTTTGTATTCATTAATGGCTTCATCTAAATTTTTAAATGTGCTAAAAATTTCAGAATTTTTGTCAAAACTTATATTTTCCTTTTCAAGTTGTTTATTAGTTGTTGAAATAAGTAATTTAATATTATCTAAATATCTACCGTTTATTTTTCTGTATGTTTCTTTTTGAGTAAATGAACCAAAAACAGAACTAACTGGAATGATTACCCCAATAAATACAGTAGCAGCTATCGAAGCTGAAAGAGAAGCTTTAGTTGTAATTAAAAGTGTAATTGAACTAAAAAGTAAAGATAAAAGAATTAAAATTCCAAATATTTCTCCACCGTCTCTTCATACATTATCAGTTAATGTTTTTTTATTGATAATTTCAAGTTGTGGTTTAAAATTTTTTCCAACATCAGTAGCATATATAAAAATTATGTAACTTAAAATTAATAAAAATAAGTGAAGGATAATAATGGTTAGTAAAGCGAATCATTTGCTAACTATAATTTTGGTTCTTGATATAGGCTTAGCTAATATTGAAAGAAAACTTCCATTTTCAATTTCATCCTTACACATGGAAGAAGCTTTAATTCCTGAATATATTGTCACAAAACCTGTTAGGTATGACAATATAACTGAAGGAATGAAACTGACTGCATTTAAGTATTTTATTTCTGCATTAGGACTATTCACTTTGATAGCTAAATTAGGTATTAAAGCCGCAAGAAGTCCAATGATTAAAATACCTACAGCTGTCGTAACTCATGTAGATATAGACTTTAAATATTTGATCATCTGATCTCTATATATCACTGACATCTTGTTCCTTTCTATTATTTTCTAATAAACTATCATAAAACGATTGTAGGTCATTGTGTCTTAATGAATGTAATGTTATTTTATTTTCCATAATCAATTTGATAATGTTTTTCTTAACTTCTTCATTAACATTTTTAATTATTAATTCTGATTTTAAGTCACCTTCAACTTCAATGTTTAGTTCAGTTTTTATTAAAGATTTAGTTTTGCGATTATTAGAAGTTTTTATATATAAGTGATTTTTATTTTTAGATACATCATCTATTCTTCCTGAAAATAGTATTTTTCCATTATGTATAAAAGTTGCACTATCAATTATTCTTTCTAATTCACTAAGGATGTGTGATGAGATAAAAATAGATTTACCTTGTTTTCGTAGTTCTACTAAATTATCAAATAGTTCTTTTCTAGCTACAGGATCCAAGTTGGCAGCAGGTTCATCTAATATTAAGATAGTTGGATTAATAATTAGCGCCTGAGCCAACAATATTTTTTTCTTCATTCCACTAGAAAAATCATTAGGATTTCTTTTTTTATGTTCTTCTAGTCCAATACTTTTTAGTATTTCTAATGCTTTGATTTTAGCCTCTTTTAGTTTAATACCACTAAAAGTTGCCATTGTTGTTAAATATTCAATTGTGTTTAGGTGTTTAGGAAAACTTGCTTTTTCAGGTATATAACCAATTAATCGGTTTGCCTTTTCACTTCCTGGCTTCCAATTTAAAATTTTAATTTGACCAGGCTTTGATCTATATGCTCCAATAATAGATTTTATAGTTGTTGTCTTACCTGAACCATTAGGTCCAATGAAACCATGAATGCTACCTCGTTCAATATTAAAACTGATGTCTTTAATAGCTTCAAATTTCTTAAATTTCTTGGAAAAATTGGTTATTTGTATAACCAAATCTTCATTTTCTAAAATTTCTTCATGTTCTTTCATAACAAAATTGTACCAAAAAATAAAAAGTCACCTCGTTAAACTCAAAGGCGACTTTAAAATTATTTTAAAACTAATTCGGAAATTGTCTTAACCATTGCAAACATAGGTTGTTCATCAACATCACATGTTCCTGCAATATCAAAGTGTATATGTTCAACACCATTTGTAAATTCTTTTAAAAACATTGCGGCAGATGAAGAACCAGCTTTTCCTGTAAAATCAGTGTTTTTTAAATCAGCAACTAATGAACCTTTCATGTATTCTAGATACTCATCATCTAAAGGCATTCTTCAAACTAATTCATTTTGAATTTTAGCTGCACTTTTAACATCTTGTCATCCTTTATCGCTTGTTGATCATACACCTGTGTATGTATCACCTAAAGCCATAATCATAGCACCTGTTAATGTAGCCACATCAATTAATCTAGTAGCATTTAAATGAGTTGCTCCATAATATAAACCATCGGCCATTACTAGACGACCCTCAGCATCGGTGTTGTTTACTTCTACAGTTTTTCCGCTCATTGAAGTTCAAACTGAATCAGGTAATGATGCATCTCCATTAACTCTATTATCTGTAATACACATTACAGCAGATACATTTGTGTTAGGTTTAAGTTGAGCAACAACTTTCATTACTGCAGCAACTACTGCAGAACCACTCATGTCATATTTCATTCCATTCATGTATCTGCCAGTTTTAATGTTATATCCGCCAGAGTCAAATGTAATACCCTTACCAATTAAAACTGTTTTTTCTTTTGATGCTTTATTTCCAGTGTATTCAATTACTACAACTCTAGGTTCAAATGTTGAACCTCTATTAACTGAAAGTAGAAGTCCCATTCCTAATTTTTCAATTTCTTTTTTTGTTAAAACATTAATTGAAAGGTTTTTGTATTGTCTTAGTTCTTTTTCAGTTATTTCTGCTAATTGTTCAGAGTTTAGTTCGTTAGGAGGTGTTAAACCTAAGTTTCTTGCTCAGTTTTGAGCTTCTACTAATATTTTTGCTTTTTCAAAAGTGTTAATTAATTCTTTGTTTGTTTCTTTTATGTATAAAGATAATTGATTTTTGTTTTCTTTTTTGTATACAGTTTTTTTGTTAAATAATTTAGCTGCTGAAAAGTTAATACCTTTTGTAAAAGCATCTGTAACACTGTAGATACAAATTTTCTTTTCAACTGCAAAAGATTCTAGGTCGATTTGGTAATCACGAGCAGCATTTAGACCTAAATTTATAGCTAAATCATAAATAGAATCATATTTGATGTCTTCTTTTTTACCCATGTACACATAAGCTACATTTTCTGAGATATACTCGGTAATTGCATTTTGTTTTTGAACTAGGTTTAGTGGTAATTTATCTTCCTTAAAAATAGCTTTTAGTAAAGTTGAAGCATTACGTCTTGTTTCAAGTTGTTTAATTAATTCCATAATGTTTCCTTTCTATTTTTGTCTTTCTGCTAATTCTACTAAAGTTGACACTAATATACCTAAACCCATACCTTTTTTATCTGCAGTACCAGCAACATCACAGTGAATAAAATCAACATCATTTGTAAATTCTTTTAAAAACATTGCAGCTGCATTAGAATCAGCTTTAGCAGCTGAATTGTAATTTTTTAAATCAGCTACTAAAGAATCTTTGTTTGTTTTGTGAAAGTTTTCATGTAAAGGTAATCTTCATACTTTTTCATGAGCAACACAAGCTGCTTCTTTGAAAATTTCTCATCTTTCATCTTTAGTTGCAAAAATTCCAGAATAAGTTTCACCTAATGCTCTAACCATAGCACCTGTTAAGGTAGCTACATCAACCAATAAAGTTGCATTTAATTTTTTAGCACCATAATATAGACCATCACCTAATACTAAACGACCTTCAGCATCAGTGTCGGTAATTTCTACAGTTTTTCCACTCATAGATTTCACAACTGATTCAGGAACTGTTGCATGTGTATCGATTGCGTTGTCAGTTAACATCATTACTGCTGCCACATTAGCTTTAATTTCTAATTGTGCTATTGCTTTAATTGCATATGCCACGATAGCAGAACCTGACATATCAAATTTCATACCATCCATGTGATATCCTTTGGTGTTATAACCTCCAGTATCAAACGTAATACCCTTACCTACATAAACAAATTTTTCTTTGCTTTTTGGATTTCCATTATATTGAATAACAACAACTCTAGGTTGGTGTGAAGAGCCAGCATTAACTGCTAATAATAAACCCATTCCTAATTTTTCGATCTCAGATTTATTTAATACATTAACACTTAAACCATTAACTTCAGCAAAATCTTTTTTAATTTCTTTTGCAATTCATTCACTTGTAGCAATATTTGGTGGAGTAATTTGAAGATCACGCGCTTTTGAAACGCATTCTGAAATCACTGTTAATTTTTTAACAAATTTTGTGTAACTTTTATCTTCTAAAAATAGAGATATTTCTACTTTTTCTTCCTTATCTTTTTTAGTTGATTTTTTTTGGTCTTTTAAACTAAATAATTTAGCTTCATGAAAAGTTAATCTTGTTATAAATGCTCTTAGCACTTCTTCAATTGAAATATTTTCATTAGCAAATGAAACAATGTCAATTTGATAACTTCTTCTTTTTGATAATATTATTGAATCAACAACTTTTAAAAAATGATAGTAATTTTTTATTTCTTTTGATATAAAAATATAAGCTTCATTTTTATCAAAATATTCGGTTATAAAATTATCTTTTTTAGCAACACTTGAACACATTTCTTTAGTTTCAAATGCTGCTCTTAAAAGCATATTTTTATCACGAACATTATTATATTTTATACTCATATGGTCCTTTCTTTATTTTGTAATTGTTATTATTATAATCTTTAATTATAATTTATAGAAACTTTAATTTTTTAGCTTTAAACAAAATCAAAAAAACCTTAAAAATAATTAAAAATACCAAGCACAATTTTGTAATTTGCCTGATATTGCAATTCAAATAAACTTAGGTAATAATTCTTTGTTTTTGAAAGAACACTTGTAATAAACGATTATTTAGTATTTCAATCAATTTCTTTCTTATTTAACTTTTTAAGTTTTTCATTTATCTTTAAAAATACATTAGTGTTTAAAAAGTTTCGGCTGCAACTTAAAGGAGAAGGATGAGAAGTTTTAAATACTATATGATTAGACAAATCAATATTTTTTATAACACTATTAGCATATTCACCCATTATCAAAAATATAATGTTTTTTTCAATATCACTTATAGTTTTTAAGAAATTATGATTGAATATTTCTCAACCAAAATTCTTATGTGCTAAAGGTTTTGATTCTTCTACAGTTAGAATGTTATTAATCAATAAAACACCTTGGCTTTTTCAATAGCTTAAATCGTTTACTAAAAATAATGATTTAGGATATGAATTTTTAATTTCTTTAAAAATATTTTTTAATGAAGCTGGAGTTTTAGTGTTAGTTCTATTTGTAGAAAATGCCAGACCATTTGCAACTCCTTTTGTTGGATAAGGGTCTTGACCGATAATAATTACTTTTAAGTTATCAAAATCAAAATTTTCATAAGCCGAAAAAATTTCTTCTTGTTTTGGAAAAATTTTGTTGTAGCCTATAGTTTTTAACTTGTTTGATAAAGTCTTAAAATAATCTTTTTGACTTTCTTGTTTTAAAAATTCTTGAAAATTAAAATTCATGTTTAACTCTTTTTTTGCCTTCGAATTGATATTCGATTAAATAAAGTTTTCCATTACTAAAATCAATTGATATAGGACTGCTAATTTTTTCAATTGAAGCTCTAAAAATTTTTAGACGTTTATTTTGAAAAAATATAAAAGCTCCAGGTTGGTCATTGAATGCTCTAATTTTTGCCAAGGCTTTTTCTTTTGAATCATTTAAAAATAATTCAGCATCTTCATTTTTTATTTTAGGTGCAAAAGTAACCAAATCTTCATTTTGTTTCTTTGCTTTAAAATCACCATTATAAATTTTGATTAATCAATTACCAAGATTTAAAGATGCTAATTGTGCTAATTTATCAAATATTTCCAAAGCTGTATCATGTTTTTTTATTTCAATCTGTTGTGAAAAAAGAATATCTCCAGCGTCCATTTTATTAATCATATAAATTAATGAAATTCCGGTTTTAGCTTCATTGTTTAATAAAGCATGCTGAATTGGTGCTGCCCCTCGATATTTTTCTAATAAACTACCATGAACATTAAGACTTGAATTTTTAGCTAGTTCTAAAATATTATTTGGTACAAACTGACCAAAACTAGCGGTTATAAAAAAATCAAAGCGCATATTTTTTAGATCTTCATAAATTTCATTAATTTTATTAGGTTGAAACAATTGAATATTATATTTTTTAGCTAAAGAAGCTACTTCAGTTTCAATGATTTTTTTATCTCGAGATAATTTTTTATTAGGTTGGCTTATCAAGGCACATACTTCAAATCTTGAATCTTCAATTAGTGATTCAAAAATTGTTTTAGAAAAAGAGGCTGTACCAGCCAAAACCAATTTTATTTTTGACATAAAAAAATTATATTATATATTGTCAAAATATAGTTCTAATCTACTAATTAATAGCACCTTTGTTTAACTAAAAAAATGCAAAGCTTAATTGGCTCAAGCTCTGCATTTTGACCTATTTTTTTGATTCAATATTGTAGTAATTTTGATATCAATCAACATTTATTCTTATTAGTGCGTTTAAATAAAAAGCAAAAGGGACAGATATTATCAAAATTCAAAACAAACTCAAAAAAGTCAATATGGCTTCTACGTTACTGCTTAAATTTAAATTATATGTAACTCAAAATAATGTTGTTATGACCAAATTGAATAACAGCAGTGTTATGAAAGTAGACATATAAATTGTTTTAGTTTTTTTATCCATTTGTCAATGTTTTAAAACTATGAAAAAAGCAATTGCTGAAATTATTATTAATGACAATCAAATAAGTTTAAAAATTATATATTGATAAATAATATAAGTTGGTCCATATTCTGTTCCATCGAGTCGCACAAATTGACTCGAGGATCTAATCATAAACAAGAAAATATAAATTATTGTAATCATGTAATAAAGAGGCTGACTTATAATTGAAAATACATTTGAAATAATAACATCAAACCTGGCATTCTTTTTTGATTTTTCTTTCATTTCAGAACAGACTTTCATCATTGAAAAAATATATTCCATTTTTGTTTCAGCAATTGAAAAAGTTGATAATTTATTATTTTTTAAAATACTTGTTAATTCAGATTTTTTCAACTTGTTTATTGAAAGAAAGACGTTTAAAGCCTCAAAATTTTTATCAAATTTATATTGTTTTATTAGGTATGTCAAAACGGTATATTTATTTATTGGTATATTATTTTTTTCAAAATGTAATAATGTCAATTTATAATCCAATATATTGTAATAATCAAAATATTTAGCAATATGTAAAATTTTTGGTTCAGTACTTTTATCAATTTTTGATTCAAGAATACTTTTTCTTATTTCTTTTATGTATGAATATTGAAATGAAACATAAAAATAAGTAACCAAATATTTTAAAAATTTGTAATTATTAATGTCTTTATAAAGAATTATTTTTTTGAGGAAAATAATCTTCAAAGGAAAATAAAAATTTAAAATTATTAGAAATGAAGTAATTAATAGAATTCTATAGTTAAACATGTCCCCTATTAGTGGACAAATCAATTAAACCTTTCTCATGTAATGACACGGAGAGAGGTTTTTTAGTTTAATTTGTATTCTAATATTATTATAGTAATTTATAAAGTCAGTAATTAGCT